>NZ_JBNCLE010000010.1:111741-301551 GCF_049844495.1 Micromonospora sp. DT48 | reverse complement strand
AACGACAGGGGCAGTCAGTCATACCGAGCCGGGCGACCGAGCCGTCCCCGGCTGGGGACGATCAAAAAGGTAACGGGTGGGGGGTTAGTGGGTGGGGGGGATTACGCGGAGGTGGCCGCGGCGGGAGGTGGGGGACGACGCGGGGGGCGTGGTGGAGGAGTTCTGGTCCTCCTGGGGAGGGCGGGGAGCGGGGCGGGCGGCCTCGCGGACCGCCTCGGCGAGAGCCACCAAGTCGTCGGTGGTGGGCGGCGGCGGCTCGAACTCGCCCTCGTGCCGCACCACCTCCCAGCCGCGCGGAGCGGTCAGGCTGCGCGCATGCGGCTCACAGAGGTCGTACGTGTGCGGCTCGGCGAAAGCGGCCAGCGGGCCCACCACCGCTGTCGACTCGTTGTAGACATAGGTCAGCGTGGCGACCGCTTGCCGGGGGCAGCCGTTGCGGGAGCAGCGCCGTGGAGACCTCACCGGCGCAGGGTATCTCCATTACCGGCTTCGGCGCATCGGTTCGCGTTACGACACGCCCGACTTGGTGATCACATTTCTCGTGCGGTGGCGCAACGCGCCACACAGCCGGCGCTGACGCGGACCGGAGCCAGCCGGGGGCTACGCTTTGGCTCATGACGAGCCCGGAGAACCGCCGCCCCGGCATCGGCCGGCGGGCGCACCGCGACCGGCATGGACGCGGTCTGCGTGGGCGGTTGGTGCCGGCCACCGTGCCGCTGGCCCGGACCAAGGCGGAGATCTTCGACGATCTGGTGCTGGACACCGTCGAGACGCTGGAACGGCGGTTCGCCAAGGAACTCGCCGGGGTGGAGTTCGCCGTCGAGGACGTCCCGCCCGACCTGAACGTCTACGACTCCGATGTGCTGGAGGACGGCGAGGTGCCGTTGGCCCGGTTGTTGCCCGGTCGCCCCGGCCGTCAGGAGATGCCGCCACGGATCGTGCTGTACCGGCGACCATTGGAGTTCCGGGCCATGGACCGGGAGGACCTGGCCGACCTGGTCCACGATGTGATCATCGAACAGGTGGCGAACCTGCTCGGCGTCGACCCGGACGAGTTGGCCTGATCGCGGCCACCCCCTGGCCGACACGGGTGGGACGGCCCCCAACCGTCCCATCCCCACCTCTGGTCAGGCCGCCCGGCGCTTGAGCTTGCGCCGCTCCCGTTCGGAGAGCCCACCCCAGATCCCGAACCGCTCGTCGTGGCCGAGAGCGTATTCGAGGCATTCCGTCTTGACCTCGCACCGCGAGCAGATGCGCTTCGCCTCGCGGGTCGAGCCGCCCTTCTCGGGGAAGAACGCCTCCGGGTCGGTCTGCGAGCACAGGGCCCGCTCCTGCCACTCCGGCGCGTTTCCGAGCAGGTCGGCCGCCTCAAGCTGGCCGTCCATTCAGTTGCCTCCTTGTCGCGCACCGGCATCGTCGCCGCTGCAACCCCCCACGCGAAAGGCGTGCTTTGTCCGTCCGGTCCCGTTATCGTGCGTTCCGTGCGAACAACCCCATTCAAATTACACGCGTGTAATGCGTGCGCCGTCAAGCCAAACTTGATAATGGAGTCGCCCTCCCGACATGTGTCCCGGACGGCCGTTCGCACCACCCGGTCCCGCCCTGCCCTATCGATTCAGACCCCGGCCGAGTAACGCCCTCCCCGGCGAGTTGCCCGAGTTTTCTCCCGTGGCGCGCCGGGCACCACAGCTGCGCTCGGGCTTCGCGCCGACACCGGGGAAGCCACCCACCACGACCGGTTGATCTTGGTTCGCAAGGTTATCCCGACTCGGCCAACCCTGCCCGCCGAGCAGGCGAACGACGACCGCCTTCCGCCCACAATGTGGACGGACCACGGCGACCGAAGACCCGAACCGGTCACGTATTCACGCTGGCCAGACCGGTCGACACAGCGAGAACGGGGACCGTCATGCCACCGCCGACAATCCATCCTGGAGGCGTCGTACCGTCTCACCAAACGGTATCCGCCGCCCTGGACGGATAAGCAGCACTGTGGAAGACACGCCGGGAGGAGCGCCGCACTGGATTCGGTTCCGTTACCGCTGTTCGGTGACTCAACCCAGCGGTGTGAGAACTATTCGTTAAGTGACGCGGCCGGTCGTCGTCTGAGGCCGGCGCTGCATGGCATGGCCTTCTCGAACACGCTAAGCAGCGATTTGCCCGTACGCGGTCGTACGCCTCCGCGCCGGTCGGCCCGCCGCCGCGGCGATCGCCCGCAACTGCTCCTCGGTACGCGCCGAGCCGTTGCCGGAGCCGGCCATCCGCGAAATCGTCTCCTCCATCAACGTGCCACCCAGGTCGTTGCAGCCACTGCGCAACAACTCCGCGGTCCCGGCGTCACCCAGCTTCACCCAGGAGCACTGGATGTTGTCGATCCGACCATGCAGCAGCACCCGCGCCATCGCGTGCACCACCCGGTTCTCCCGCCACGTCGGCCCGGGTCGCGCGATGCCGGCGAGGTAGATCGGGGCGTTGGTGTGCACGAACGGCAGCGCCACGAACTCGGTGAACCCGCCGGTACGGTCCTGCACCCCGGCCAGCACCCGGAAATGCGCCAACCAGTGCGCGGGGTGATCGACGTGGCCGTACATCATCGTCGAGCTGGACCGGATGCCCAGCTCGTGGGCCGTGCTGACCACCTCGACCCAGGCGGCGGTCGGCAACTTGCCCTTGGTGAGCACCCAGCGCACCTCGTCGTCGAGGATCTCCGCCGCGGTGCCGGGAATGGTGTCCAGGCCCGCCTCGCGCAGCCCCGTCAGCCACTCCCGCACCGACACGCCGGCCTTGGCGGCGGCGGTGACGATCTCCATCGGCGAGAAGGCGTGCACGTGCATCTCGGGCACCCGGGCCTTGATCGCCCGGACCAGGTCGGCATAGATCGTCACCGGCAGCTGCGGGTCGATGCCGCCCTGGAGACAGACCTCTCCCGCACCGGCCTCCCATGCCTCCTGCGCCCGGTCGGCCACCTGCGCCACCGACAGCCGGTACGCGTCGGCGTCCCGTTCCCGCTGCGCGAAGGCGCAGAAACGGCAGCCCACGTAACAGACGTTGGAGAAGTTGATGTTGCGATTGACCACATAGGTCACGTCGTCACCGACAGCCGAGCGGCGCAGCTCGTCGGCGATGCGGCACAGCTCGTCCAGGGCCGGTCCGTCCGCGCCGAACAGCGCCAGCGCGGCATCGGTGTGTCGGGGCTCCAGCAGCGCCGCCGGGTCCTCGGCGGCCAACCGCAGCCCGGCCCGCACGTCAGCGTCGCCAAAGCCGGCGGTGGCCTGCCGGCCGACCCGGGCCCCACCCGCCGCCTCCGCCGCCGGGGCACCCTCGGCGACCACCCGGGCCGGTGGCACAGCCGCCTTCGCGGCGACCTCCGCCCAGTCGCCGTAGACGTGGTCGAAGTCGCCCCGCCGGTCCTCCGTACGGCCCGTGGTGTCGATGGTGGCGTGCAGGTCGGTACGCCCGCCGAAGGTCTCGTCGGGCTCCTGCCACGCCCGGCCCACCGGACGGGCCGCCTCGACCGCCAACCCGGTCGCCGGATCGGCCAGCGCGGTCACGTGCGGTAGTAGTCGTGCGTCCAGCCACGGCGAACCGGCCCGGACATACTCCGGGTAGACGGTCAGCCGCTCCCGGAGCGTGAACCCGGCCGCTGCCGTGCGGGCCGCCAGCTCGTCGAGCTGGGGCCAGGGACGTTCCGGGTTGACGTGGTCCGGGGTCACCGGTGAGACGCCGCCCCAGTCGTCGATCCCGGCCCGCAGCAGCAGGTCGTACTCACCGGCGATCAGGTTCGGTGGTGCCTGGATGCGCGCCTTGGGGCCCAGCAGGATCCGGGCCACCGCCACGGTGGCCGCGAGGTCGTGCAGTTCCGCGTCGGGCATGCCGCGCATCGCCGTGTCCGGCTTGGCCCGGAAGTTCTGCACGATCACCTCCTGGAGGTGGCCGTACTCGCGCTGCGTACGCCGGATGGCGAAGATCGCGTCGACCCGTTCGGCGAGGGTCTCGCCGATACCGATCAGGATGCCCGTGGTGAACGGGACACCTACCCGGCCCGCGTCGTCGAGCACCCGCAACCGCACCGCCGGTTCCTTGTCCGGGGAGCCGTAGTGCGGGCCGCCCGGCTCGGACCACAGCCTGGTGGCCGTGGTCTCCAACATCATCCCCATGCTCGGCGCCACCGGCTTGAGCCGTTGCAGTTCCGCCCAGGAGAGCACGCCGGGGTTCAGGTGCGGCAGCAGGCCGGTCTCCTCCAGCACCGCCACGGCGCAGGCCCGCAGGTAATCCAGGGTCGACCCGTAGCCGCGTTCGTCCAGCCACTGCCGGGCCGCCGGCCAGCGCTCCTCGGGCCGGTCACCGAGGGTGAACAGGGCCTCCTTGCAGCCCTGTGCCGCACCGGCGCGGGCGATCGCCAGCACCTCGTCGCGGTCGAGGAAGGCGGCCGGCAGCCGGTGCGGCACCGTGGCGAACGTGCAGTAGTGGCAGCGGTCCCGGCAGAGCCGGGTCAGCGGAATGAAGACCTTCTTCGAGTACGTGACCACGCCGGGACGGCCGGCGTCGCGCAGACCCGCGTCGCGGATCGCCCCGGCGATGTCGAGCAGTTCCGCAAGGGCCTCGCCCCGGGCGCTCAGCAGGGTCGACGCCTCGTCGACGTCGAGCGCCCGCCCGGTGGCGGCGCGACGCAGGGCGCGCCGTACACCTCCGTCACCCGAACCGCGCTCGCTCTGATCAACCATTCGCTCAGCCTATGTGCTGTGCTGCGGCTCGACGCCTGCCGCGTGGGCAACCGCACGTGCCTGACGACCGCCGCTCAGCTCGACTGGTCGCCCGGATCGATCCGCTGGGTGCGGTCGACGTCACCGTCCGGGCGGGGACGCGACGGGTCCGCGTCGCCGTCACCCGGTCGCGGGACGGCCTGGGTCGGCTCCACACCCTGGTGCGGGATCGCCTGCGTGGGCTCGGCAGCCTGACGCGGGATGCTCTGCGTCGGGTCGGCCGAGGCCGGCTGCCCGAACGGCGGTGCCGCCGGCGAGGACGGTGCCGCCGACTGGGGTGGCACGGCCGGCTGGCCGTGCGGCGGCCAGGTGTGCGGCGACTCGGGCGGTCCACCGGCCGACGGTGCCTGGCCCGCGCTGGGCCAGCCGGGCTGGCCAGGCGTCGGGTAGCCGCCAGGCTGACCGGAGACGGGCTGGTTCGGCTGGCCCCCACCCGGCTGACCGGTGCCGGGGTAACCGGCCGGGTAGCCGGGACGGTCAGCGCCCGGCCAGCTCGTCTGGCCGGGCGGCACCCACCCGCCGCCCTGCTGACCCGGCTGGCCACCGAACTGGCCCGGAGCACCCGGCTGGCCACCGAACTGGCCCGGAGCACCCGACTGCGGCCAGCCCGGCTGCGGCGTGCCGTACAGACCGGGCTCGGACTTGGGACGCGGCACGTAGTAGAGCCGCCGCCACACACTCCACACCACGTACGCGGCCACCAGGAACAGCGCCACCCAGGCGGCCCGGATCAGCAGGCCGGTCAACGCGTCGAAGAGCTGCGCCTCGGCCAGTCGGCCGACCAGCCAGATCAGCAGGGTCAGACCGCCGAGCACGGCGCTGACCGCGTACTCGATCAGAGCCACCTGCGCGATCAGTTTCGCCCGCCCGACGGTCGGGGCCAGATGCGTGGCCAGCAGGACCGCCAGCACCGGCAGGACGACCGCCTCGACGCCGACGAAGGCGAAGAACGAGTTGCCGGCGCGCCCGGTCACCGTGCTGTAGGCGCCCTGCGGGGTCAGCAGCCGGATCACCCCCACGAAGAGGAGGACGGCGTTCGCGCCGAGTAGCACGAGGGCGACGAGTTCACGCAGCGGGCCGGTCACCTGTCGGGCCGGCGTCGGGTCGGTGGGCGGGGGCTCGGCGGGGCTGGTCACGAACTCTCCCTGAGGCGAAAGCGGACGGATGCCGACGTGAGCCTAGTCTCCCGGGGCACTTGGCTGCCGGAGGCGTCACGTAGGCGAGGATGGACGAATGCGCATCGTGGTTCTGACCGGCGGAATCGGCGGTGCCCGGTTCCTGCTGGGGGTGCGGGCGTACGCCCGCGAGGTGGGTGCCGAGGTGACCGCGGTGGTCAACGTCGGCGATGACCTACGGCTGCACGGGCTCCGGATCTGCCCGGACCTGGACAGCGTGCTGTACACCCTCGGCGGCGGCGCCGACCCGGAACGAGGCTGGGGGCGCGTCGACGAGAGCTGGACGGTCAAGGAGGAGCTGGCCGCGTACGGTGCCGAGCCGAGCTGGTTCGGGTTGGGCGACCGCGACATCGCCACCCACCTGGTACGCACCACCATGCTCGACGCCGGATATCCGCTGCACCAGGTCACCGAGGCGCTGGCGACCCGCTGGCAGCCCGGCGTACGCCTGCTGCCGGCGACCGACGACCGCCTGGAGACGCACGCGGTCGTCAGTGGCGCGCCGGGCGCGACCAGCGCCACCGGCGGGCCTTCCGACGGTGGCCAGCGGGCGATCCACTTCCAGGAGTGGTGGGTGCGGTACCGGGCGGAGATCCCGACCCACCGGTTCGTCTTCGTCGGCGCGGAGACGGCGAAGCCGGCACCTGGCGTGACGGAGGCGATCGCCGGGGCCGACGTGGTGCTCGTGGCACCGAGCAACCCGGTGGTCAGCATCGCGCCGATCCTGGCCGTGCCGGGCCTGCGCGAGGCGGTGACGGACGGTCCGGCCCCGGTGGTCGGCGTCTCACCGATCATCGGCGGTGCGCCGGTGCGTGGCATGGCCGACCGCTGCCTGGCGGTCGTCGGTGTCGACTGCACCGCCGCCGGAGTCGGCGGGCTGTACGGGAGCCGAGCCAACGGTGGTCTGCTCGACGGCTGGTTGGTGGCCGAGGAGGACGCGGGAACACTGGTGCCGGACGTGACGGTCCGTGCGGTGCCGTTGCGGATGACCGACGAGGCGGCGACGGCGGCGATGGTCCGCGCCGCGGTGGAGTTGACGTGAGACTGGAGATCCTGCCGGTGCCCGGCATCGGGCATGTGACCGAGGGCGACGACCTGGCGGTCCTGATCGGGAGCGCGGCGCCGTGGCTGCGCGACGGGGATGTGCTGGTGGTGACCAGCAAAATCATCTCCAAGGCCGAGGGACGGCTGGTGGACGTACCCGCCGACGGCCCGGACCGGCAGGCCGCCCGGGACAGGGTGCTGACGGCGGAGACGGCACGCGTGGTGGCGTCGCGCGGCGCGACCCGGATCGTGCAGACCCACCACGGCTTCGTGATGGCCTCGGCCGGGATCGACGCCTCCAACGTCGACAAGACCCGGCTGGTGCTGCTGCCGGAGGACCCGGACGCCTCGGCCCGCGCGCTCCGCGCCGGGCTACGCGAACGGTACGGCGTGAACGTGGCAATCATCGTCAGCGACACCATGGGTCGCCCCTGGCGCAACGGCCTGACCGACGTGGCCCTCGGAGTCGCCGGGATGGACGCCATCCGCGACCACCGGGGCGAGGTCGACCCGTACGGCAACGAGCTGGTGCTGACCCAGATGGCGGTGGTCGACGAGTTGGCCGGAGCCGGCGAACTGATCAAGGGGAAGTGCGACCAGATGCCGGTCGCGGTGATCCGCGGCTACCTGACGCCCCCGCTGACCGAGGACGGCGAGGGTGCCCGGGTCCTGGTCCGGGACGCCTCGATGGATCTGTTCTCGCTCGGTACCGCCGAGGCGAGGGCCGCCGGGATGGCGGCCGCCGCCACCCTGCCGGACCGCCCGGGTGACACCGCACCCGACCCGGCCGTGGTCGACCAGGCGATCGCCTCGGTCGCCGACGTGATCGCGCCCGGCACGGTCTTCACCCAGGTCACCGACGACGAGGCACGCCGGGCGCTGACCGCCATCGTGCCGGGATGGCCGACCGACGCCACCGCTCTGGTGCTCTGCTCCCCACCCACCCCCGTCGGCCCGGTCCAGTTGGTCCGGTTCGGCACGGACGTGCAGCGCCTGCGCACCGCCCTCGCGGCGGTGGATGTCCCCGCCCAACTCCTCCCACCGCCCAACGGCACCACCGCCGCCGCCACCCTCGCTCTCTGAACGAAGCTCGGACGAAAGGAGCAGCCGTTGTCGACGCCCCAGGTGGTGGACGGATCCCCGCGCGGCGACGCGGATGGCTGGGCGGCGTTGCACGCCGACGCGGTGGCGGTGCTCACCCGCTGGACGCCGACCAGCCCGGACGCGGCCGAGGCCCGCGACCGCACCCTCGACCTACTCAACGCCGGGCCGATCGCGATGAGCCGGGAACACCGGGCCGGCCACGTCACCGCCAGCGCGTTGGTGTTCGACGCGACCGGCACCCAGGTGCTGCTCTGCCTGCACGGGAAGTTCCACCGATGGGTGCAGTTGGGCGGGCACTGCGAGTCCGGCGACCGGACGTTGGCCGCCGCCGCGTTGCGGGAGGCCACCGAGGAGTCCGGCATCAGCGGTCTGTCGATCGATCCGACGCCCATCGATGTGGACGTGCACCCGGTGGCCTGCCAGGGCGGATCTCTGCACCACGACGTGCGCTTCGCGGTGTTCGCCCCGGCCGGAGCGACGGAACGGGTCAGCGCCGAGTCCGAGGCACTCGGCTGGTTCCCCCCGCAGCAGCTCCCCCACCCGCTGGCCGGCGGCACGGCCCGGCTGGTCACGCCGGGCCTGGCGGCCTTCAGACGAGCTCGTCCTCGCCCCGTCTCTTGAGCTCGTCCACGATCGACTTCACGTCCTGGGCGCGGTCGCGCGGGCAGACCAGCAGCGCGTCCACGGTGTCGACCACGATCAGGTCGCGTACGCCCACGGCGGCGACCAGCCGACCGGCCTGTGGTGCCACCACCATGCCGCTGCTGTCGTGCAGCAGGACCTCCGGCTTGGCCTCGCCCGCGAGCACCACGTTTCCGTCGGCATCCGCCGGCAGCACCTCACCGAGGGTGTGGAAGTCACCCACGTCGTTCCACCGGAAGTCACCGGGTACGGTCGCCACCCGGCCGGCCGCAGCCGCCCCCTCCATCACCGCGTAGTCCACCGAGATCTTCGTCAGCGTTGGCCAGACCGTACCGAGCACGTCGTCCTGCTCGTCGGAGCCCCACGCCGCCGCGATCGCGGTGACCCCGGCGTGCATGTCGGGCTGCTGCCGGGCCAACTCGGCGAGGAACGCCGACACCCGCCAGACGAACATGCCGGCGTTCCAGAGGTAGTGGCCGGACCGCACGTACGTCTCGGCCACCTCAGCGCTCGGCTTCTCCTTGAACTCGACGACCGGGCGCATCGGGCCGCCGTCGACCGGCTCGCCGGTCCGCAGGTATCCGTAGCCGGTCTCCGGCCGGGTCGGCGTGATCCCCACCGTCATGAGCAGCCCCTGCTCCGCGCCCCAGACCGCCTCCCGGACCGTGCTCACCCACTGCTGCGGGTCGCCGATCAGATGGTCGGCCGCGAACGAACCCATCACCGCGTCCGGGTCGCGTACGGCGATCACCGCAGCGGCCAGCGCGATGGCGGCGCAGGAGTCCCGGGGCGACGGCTCGACCAGGATGTTCTCCTCCGGCAGGCCGGTCAGTTGCCGGGCCACGGCCGCAGCGTGCGCGACCCCGGTGACCACCATGGTGCGTTCCGGGGTGGTCAGCGGCCCCAGCCGCTCGACCGTCGCCTGGAGCAGCGACGCGGAGGTACCGGTGAACGGGTGGAGGAACTTGGGATGGCCGGCGCGGGACAGCGGCCAGAGCCTTGTGCCGCTGCCACCGGCCGGAATGACGACATAGATCACCAGGCCATCATGCCCGAACCACCCGGACCGGGCGCCTCGGTTGCCCGCCTCACGCCCGTGCCCTGGTCCACGCCGCGATGTGCACCTCGGCGCTGGATCCCCAGGTGAACTCCTTCGCCCGGTCGAATCCGGCCTTGGCCAGCGACAACCGACGCGGCTCGTCGTCGAGCAACGCGGCCAGGTCGGTGGCGATCTGGTCGGGGTCCTCGCTGGTGTACGCCACCGCGTCGCCCCCGACCTCGGGCAGCGACAACCGGGGGGTGGTGAGCACCGGGGCGGCGCACGCCATCGCCTCCAGGATGGGCAGGCCGAACCCCTCGCCGTAGGAGGGGTACGCGGCCACCAGGGCCCCGCCGAGGAAGCCGGGCAGATCGCCGTAGCGGAGGTAACCGGGACGCAGCAGGCGCAGGTGCGAGGGGACCTCGGCCACCGCGCGGTCGATGTCGTCGTCGTGCCCCTGCCCGCCGGCCACCACCAGCGCGGGCGGATCCTGTCGGTCGGTGACCGCTCGGGCCCAGCCCCGGATCAGGTTCGGCACGTTCTTGCGGGGCTCCTTGGCCCCGAGGAACGCGACGTAGCTGCCGCCGCCGAGCCCGAGGCGGGCCCGGACCCGGGCCTTCTCCTCGTCGCTGGGCGCGTGGAAGGCGTCGTGGTCCACGCCGTGGTAGGCCACGTCAATCTTGGTCGGGTCGGCGTCCAGCAGCCGGATCAGCTCGTCCCGGGTGGCCTTGCTGGGCACGATCACCCGGTCCGCGCGCCGCAGCGAGGTCTTGATGGCGCTGCGGAAGAAGGTACGGCGGGACTTGTCGTAGTGCTCCGGCTCGGTGAAGAACGTCGCATCGTGCACCGTCACGGTCACCGGGCAGCCGGCCCGCAGCGGGCAGGTGTAGAAGGGCGAGTGCAGCACCTCGGCGCCGACCTGCTGGGCGAGCAGGGGCAGGCCGGTCTGCTCCCAGGCGAGCCGGGCGGGCCGGTGCGCGACCGCGGACGGCGCCGGGATGATCTCCGCGTCGGGCAGCATCCGGCGGTAACGCTCAAGATCGGTGCGGAGGCTGACGACCACCAGGTCCACGGCCGATCCGCACACCTTGCCGAGGGCACCGAGCAGGCCATCGACGTATCTACCGACGCCGCCGCGATCGGCGGGAACACTCGTGGCGTCGATGAGCACGCGGGGCGGACGGCCGGCGGTCACGGGGCTACTCCTTGTGGTGGCGGGACTGTGGGGAACAACACTCCGGCAAGCCTACGCCGGAGCCGGGCACGGACGCTGACTGCGACCCGACGGTACGCAGACTTGTCGCTGCCATCGAGTACGGCCGGCGAGCGCGTATCGTTCGCGCCGATGGCCGACAACATTGCCCGGGTCTTCGCCGACGCGATCGCGACCGACCCGAACCGCCCGCTGCTGACCTGGTACGACGACGCGACCGGCGAACGCACCGAGCTGTCCGGTGCCACGCTGGCGAACTGGGTGGCCAAGACGGCGAACCTGCTCGTCGACGAACTTGTCCTCGGCCCGGGGAGCACCGCAGCGGTGTTGCTGCCGCCGCACTGGCAGACCGCCGCCGTGTTGCTCGGCTGCTGGTCGGCCGGGTTGGCAGTGCGGCCTGCCGGGTTGGCGGTGCCTTCCGCCGGGGCGGCGGCTGCTGACCGACCGGGCGAGGTGGACGTACTCTTCACCACCGCCGACGGCGTCGCCGAGGCCGCCGCCTGGTCGGCCGACGACCGGTACGCGCTGGCGCTGCACCCGTTCGCGCTACCGCTGCGGGAAGTGCCGGAAGGCTTCGCCGACTACGTCACCGAGGTCCGCGCCCACGGCGACCACTTCACGACGTACCCCCCGGGCGGCCCCGACCACACGGCGCTGCGCGCCCGGGCCACCGCCCGCGCCGCCGAACTCGGCATCGCTGCGGGCGACCGGCTCCTCGTGGACGTCGACCGGCACCCGGATCCGCTCGACTGGCTGCTGGCCCCGCTGAGCGCGGGGGCGACCCTGGTGCTCTGCGCCCACCCCGATCCAGCCCGCCTGGCCGAGCGCAGCACCATGGAGCGGGTCACCCGCACCCTGAGCTGATCGCTCCGTGCCCTGAGCTGATCGCTTGCATCCTCACGGCCAGAGGCTGGCTCGGGGCGACCCGGGTCGGTGGACACACCCCGAGCCCCACATCACCCTCAGTAACGGTTGCTCACCGTCACCACGCCGTCGGGACCCGACCAACCCATCTCGACGCTTTGCTCTGCTTCAACCGACGCACAACCGGCTGAGCTGGTCCGACGCGGCGACAGTGCGGGCCCGTTGAGTGCCGGATGGCTACCGAGGGTGACTGTTGCGTGGGTTGAAGCAGAGCAAAGGGCGCGGTGAGGTGGAGGTCACCTGGGCGGGTTACGGCGGGACAGTGGACAGAACGTGACGACAGCGAGCCAGCGGACGGCAACCACACGGCGGGCGGCAGACCGCAGGTGGCGGACGGCACGCCTGACCGGGGACGTGGCGCGAGTTCAGGTGGTGGGGTGGGCCGGAGCTGGGGCGCGGTGCTGGGCCAGGGTGGCGAAAGCGGCCAGCGATTCGGGGTTGGCCAGAGCGCCCTTGGCGGCGGCCTGGTCGACCGGCGTCCCGGTGAGGATCTTCTTTACCGGGACCTCGAGCTTCTTCGCCGACAGGGTGCGTGGCACCGCCCGGACCTGGTGGATCTCGTCGGGGACGTGCCGGGGGGACAACGCGGTACGCAGCTCGCGGCAGATTCTCTTCCGCAGCTCGTCGTCGAGGGAGAGCCCCTCCGCGAGCACCACGAACAGCAGCAGCTCACCGGCGCCGCCCTCGTCGTCCTCCAGGTGCACCACCACCGAGTCGACGATCTCGTCGAGCCCTTCCACGACCGAGTAGAACTCGGCGGTGCCGAGGCGTACCCCGCCCCGGTTCAGGGTGGCGTCGGAGCGGCCGGTGATGACGCACCCGCCCCGCGAGTTGATGGTGATCCAGTCCCCGTGCCGCCACACCCCGGGGTAGACGTCGAAGTACGCCTCCCGGTAGCGGACCCCGTCCGGGTCGTTCCAGAAGCCGACCGGCATGCTCGGCATCGGCTCGGTGATCACCAGTTCGCCCAGCTCGCCGACCACCGGGGTGCCGTCCGGCGAGCGGGCCTCCACCTTGGCGCCCAGCGCGCGGCAGGTGATCTCACCGGCGTGTACCGGCAACAGCGGGACACCACCGACGAACCCGGTGCAGACGTCGGTGCCGCCGGACAGCGACTGGAGCTGAAGGTGACGGCCGACCGTGTCGTACACCCAGGTGAAACCCTCGGCGGGCAGCGGCGCACCGGTGGAGCCGAGCCCGCGCAGCGCCGAGAGGTCGGCGATCTCACGCGGCACCAGACCGGCCTTACGGCAGGCCAGCAGGAACGGTGCGGAGGTGCCGAAGTACGTGGTGCCGGTCTGCTCGGCCAGCCGCCACATCGCGCCCAGGTCGGGATGCCCGGGGTTGCCGTCGAACAACACGATCGCCGCACCCACGGCCGGCCCGGAGACCAGGAAGTTCCACATCATCCAGCCGGTGGTGGTGAACCAGAAGAAGCGGTCGGTCGGGCCCAGATCGTGGTGCAGGGCGAGCATCTTCAGGTGCTCCAGCAGGATGCCCCCGTGCCCGTGCACGATGGGTTTGGGCAGCCCGGTGGTGCCGGAGGAGTACAGCACGTACAGCGGATGGTCGAACGGCACCGGGGTGAAGCCCAGCGGTTCGTCGGTCTCCGCCGCCAGGTCATCCCAGCTCAGAGCCCCGTCCGGCGCCGAACCCCCAGGGTCGAGGTAGGGGATCGCCACGGTGTGCCGCAACGTCGGCAACGCGGCCCGGATCGCGTCCACCTCGGCACGCCGGTCCACCGGCTTGTCGCCGTAGCGGTAGCCGTCGACGGCGACCAGCACCGTCGGCTCGATCTGCTGCCACCGGTCGGTGACGCTGCGGGTGCCGAACTCGGGCGCGCAGGAGGAGAAGACGGCGCCGAGGCTGGCGGTGGCCAGCATCAGCACGTACGTCTCGGGGATGTTCGGCGCGTACGCCGCCACCCGGTCACCGGTGGTGACCCCGAGCCGACGCAGTCCGGCGGCGACCCGGCGGACCTGCTCGCGCAGTTGCCCGGCGGTGAGGGTGACCGGCCCCCGGGTCTGGCTGTGCGCCACGACCACCGGGTCGTCGTCGGCCCGGCCCGGCATCCGCAACACGTTCTCGGCGTAGTTCAGGGTGGCCCCGGGAAACCACCGGGTGCCCGGCATGCCCCGGTCGACCAGGGTGGCGGTGGGCGGGGTGTGCGCGACGACATCGAAGTGGTCCCAGATCGACCGCCAGAAGGCGTCCAGGTCGGTGACCGACCAGCGCCACAGGGCGTCATAGTCGTCGAACGTCAGGCCCCGGTGCTCGGCGAGCCATCGCAGGTAAGCCCCGATCCGTGACCGCTGGAGCACATCCGCCGGTGGCGTCCACAGCACGTCCGTCACTGGTCCACTCCTCCCCTGGCCCGGCACGACATTGTGCGGTGGGCCGTGGCGCCATCTTGCCCTACCTCGCAGCGCCATTGTCCGCACCCGGACCCGCCGGGCGCATGTGGCAGACCCACATCCCCGGTAGCCGACCGGTGTGGGCCGGGCCGCAGCTCGGCGGCGTCTCAGGGTTCGCGGCGGGCGGCCTGGATGGCGCGACGGCGGGCCAGTCGGTGGGCACGGCGGATCTCCGCCTCGCGCCAGCGCCGCTCGTCCTCCGGTGTCTCCGGCAACACCGGACGCACCGGCCGGGGCGCGCCGCCCACCTCGACCCCGACGAAGACGAGGTATGCGGTGGCCACCCGCACCGGCAGCGCGTCGGCCGAGTCCCAGCGTTCGGCCATCACCCGCACACCGACCTCCATCGAGGTCTGCCCGGTCCAGTTCACCTGGGCGTACGCGTGCACCAGATCACCCACCCGGACCGCCTCGGAGAAGACGATCTCGTCGATGGCGGCGGTCACCGCCGTGCCGCCGCTGTGCCGCGCCGCCGCCGCTCCGGCCACGTCGTCGACGAACTTCATCAGCACCCCGCCGTGCACCGTTCCGTACAGGTTCACGTCGACTGCGGTCATGATCCGACTCAGAGTCACCCGGGAGTACGAGGTCGGTTTTCCCGGCAGAGCGGTGGTGGGGTGCTCGGTCATGTCGGAAACGGTACGGTGCGCGGATGCGACATCTGTGGAGCTTCCTCGCAGGGCTGGTGGTGGTGCCGGTCACCTGGGTGCTCGTCACCCTCGGTCAGGACGGGTCGGCGGGCACCGTCAACCGGTGGGTGGAGATCGGCACTTCCAACACCGCCAACCTCATCGAACCCGCCGTATACCTCGCTGTCGGTGGCATCGTGTTGGGCCTGCTCGGCACGCTGCGCATCTCGCCGCTCGGCCCGCTGGTGGCCGGGCTGCTGCTGATCACCCCGTATATCGGACTGTTCATCACGCCCTTCCGGGTGCGCGAGCGCATCCCCTCGGGCTGGGAGTTCCTCGGCGACCCGCTGCCGCTGAGGTTGCCGGTGGAGAACGGGACGCTCTTCCTGATCGGCATGATGCTGCTGATCGCGACGTTCAGCGGGCAGCGCTGGCGGCGCTGGCCGGTCACGGTGCCGCAGCCGGTGCCGGCGACGCCCGACACCCCGGCACCGGATCCGACCCTGACCGACTGGCCGCCGGTCCCATCGTCGGCGGAACGGGACACCGCGCCGCTGAGCCTGGGCTACCCGGACCCGGATCCGACTCCCACCGAGCCGCTGCCCCGGCGCACCGGAGGGGGATCGCCCTGGTCGGCACCGCCGGGCAACCTGCCTCGACGCGACGACGCCACCAACTGAGCCGGCAGCTGGTCGTCACCTCCGCCCGCGTCCGGCGGGCGCGGGCGGAGGTGACGACCGTCAGTCCTTGAGCAGCTGGCGGGCCATCACGATGCGCTGCACCTGGTTCGTGCCCTCGTAGATCTGGGTGATCTTGGCGTCCCGCATCATCCGCTCGACCGGGTAGTCACGGGTGTAGCCGTACCCGCCGAGCAGCTGCACCGCGTCGGTGGTGATCTCCATCGCGGCGTCCGAGGCGAAGCACTTGGCCGCCGCCCCGAAGTAGGTCAGGTCGGCGTCGCCGCGCTCGGACCGACCGGCCGCCGCGTACGTCAACTGCCGGGCCGCCTCCAGCTTCATCCCCATGTCGGCGAGCATGAACTGCACGCCCTGGAACTCGGCGACGGCCTTGCCGAACTGCTTACGCTCGGCGACGTACCCCTTGGCGTAGTCGAGCGCGCCCTGCGCGATGCCCACCGCCTGTGCGGCGATGGTGACCCGGGTGTGGTCCAGCGTCTTCATCGCGGTGGCGAAACCGGTGCCCTCGTCGCCGATCATCCGGTCCGCCGGGATCCGGACGTTGTCCAGGTAGACCTCACGGGTCGGGGAACCCTTGATGCCCAGTTTCTTCTCGGGGGCACCGAAGCTGACCCCCGGGTCGGACTTCTCGACCACGAAGGCGGAGATGCCCCGGGAGCGGGCGGTCGGGTCGGTCGAGGCGAAGACGGTGTAGAACTCCGACACCCCGGCGTTGGTGATCCAGCGCTTCACCCCGTTGAGCAACCAGTGGTCGCCGTCACGAACCGCCCGGGTGGTCATCGCGGCGGCGTCGCTGCCCGCCTCGGGCTCGGAGAGGCAGTACGAGAACATCGCCTCACCGCTGGCGACCGGCGTCAGGTAGCGGCGCTTGAGTTCGTCGGAGCCGGCCAGCAGCAGCGGCATCGTGCCCAGCTTGTTCACCGCCGGGATCAGCGAGGACGAGGCGCACGCCCGGGCGACCTCCTCGATCACGATCGCCGTGGCCAGCGCGTCCGCACCGGCCCCGCCGTACTCGACCGGAATGTGCGGGGCGTGGAAGTCGGCCGCGCGTAGCGCGTCGTACGACGCCTTCGGAAACTCACCCGTCTCATCGGCCTCGGCGGCATGCGGAGCCACCTTCGCCGCACAGACCTCACGAACCGCTTCCCGAATCGCATCGTGCTCCTCGGACAGGCGGTACGCGTCGAACGACTGCTCTGCGGCCATGTCGGCCCCTCCCCTTCACGGCTATCATGCGCAGTCTGTAGCGTCACCGGGACGTCCACTACGCGGACTGAAGGATAACGACCACAGCTCAGCCGATGTTACCGGCGCGTAGGCTGGGCCGTGGCGGAGCCCGACGCCGCTCGGCGATGATGGACCCAGTAGACGAGACCTCTCCGGCGCCCCCGTACTGGCGCCGCAGCGAAACGCGACGCAGCAACGCGGCGCCAGTGCGAGCGGAGAAGACAGGCGTGACCATCCCGTACCCGAACACTCAGCCGGTGCCCGCCATCGCGGCGGTCACACCCCCCTCGGGTGCCGCCCGGCCGCGGGTGACCTTCCTGGGCACCGGTTACCTCGGCGCGACCTACGCCATCTGCTACGCCGAACTCGGCTACGAGGTGCTCGGATTCGATGTCGACACGGACAAGATCGCCAAGCTGAACGCGGGCGAGGTGCCGATCCACGAGCCCGGCCTCGACGAGTTGCTGCGCCGCAACCTGGCCGCCGGGCGGCTCCGGTTCAGCACCGACATCGCCGAGACGGCCGACTTCGGTGACGTGCACTTCATCTGCGTCGGTACCCCGCAGCGGGCCGACGGCATGGGCGCCGACCTGTCGTACGTCGAGGCGTCCGTCACCGGCCTGGCCCAACACCTGACCCGCAAGGCGCTCATCGTCGGCAAGTCCACCGTCCCGGTCGGCACCGCCGACTGGGTGGAGCAGCTCGTCGGCAAGCACACCCCGGCCGACCTCGGCGTCGAGGTGGCGTGGAGCCCGGAGTTCCTCCAGGAGGGCTTCGCCGTCGACGACGTGCTCCGGCCCAATCGCATCGTGGTCGGCGTCAAAAGCGAGTGGGCCAACGGCATGCTCTACGCCGCGCACAAAGGCGTGTTCGACCTCGCCGCCACCGAGGACCGCGAGGTGCCCCTGGTCGTCACCGACTTCGCCACCGCCGAACTGGTCAAGGTCGCGGCGAACGCCTTCCTCGCCACCAAGATCTCCTTCATCAACGCGATGGCCGAGGTCTGCGAGGCCGCCGGCGGTGACGTCACCCAGCTCGCCCGCGCCATCGGCTACGACCCCCGCATCGGCAACCGCTTCCTCCAGGCCGGACTCGGCTTCGGCGGCGCCTGCCTGCCCAAGGACATCCGCGCCTTCCAGGCCCGCGCCCAGGAACTCGGCGCCGGTGAGGCGCTGCGCTTCCTGCACGAAGTCGACCTGATCAACCTGCGTCGCCGTACCCGCGTGCTGCAACTCGCCGCCGACCTGCTCGGTCGCCGCTCCGGCCCCGCCGGCCCCGACCTGTCCGGCACCCGCATCGCCGTGCTCGGTGCCACCTTCAAACCCAACACCGACGACGTACGCGACGCCCCCGCCCTGGCCGTCGCCGCGCTACTGCACAAGGCCGGTGCCGACGTCCACGTCTACGACCCCCAGGGCATGGACAACGCCCGCCGGGCGGTACCCGAGTTGACCTACGAACCCGACATCACCGCAGCGGTCACCGGCGCGGACCTCGTCTGCGTCCTCACCGAATGGGCCGACTTCCGCAACGCCGACCCCGGCCTGCTCGGCGACCTCGTCGCCGGCCGCCGCGTGGTCGACGCCCGCAACTGCCTCGACCCGGCACTGTGGACCCAGGCCGGGTGGGACTACCGGGGCATGGGACGTCCATGATCATGTCGGTTGGCGATACTGAGGGTTGACCCGCCGACAACTGTCGAATTCCCCGCCCACTTTGGGCATGCTGCGACAGTGGATATCCACAGTGCGGGTGGAGGGGTGTCGTGGCGAGCTTTCAGTGCCCTTCGTGCGACCGGGAGATCAAACCGGCGGTTCGCTGCCCGAACTGCGGCGCGCACCAGCCACAGTGGTCAGCGCACCTAGCAGAGATCGACAGGTCGATCGCGGAGATCAAGGCCCGCGAGGCCGCCATCGCCCGCGAGCAACGGCAACTCGCCGCGAAGATGCAGGCCGCACTCTTCCAGCGGGACATCCTCTCGCACGCCGGGAACGAGGGCGACGAACGGCTCCGGCAGGCCGCCCGGCCACGCCGCGTACTGCGTCGTCGGCCGCTACGCCGCCCCACCTCGGTGGGTGCCTCGTCGCCCGACGACGGTGCCGCCCCGCCGCCCCGGGTGCCTCGGCAGGGCGCCACCGCCCAGCAGCCACCGTCACCGGCCGAGCCGGTCTGGCTGACCGCCGACGACCCTGAACACCCGCCGGAGGCCTCCTCACGGGAGGTCCAGAACATCCCGCTCGGTCTCGGCGCGCTGCTGCTCGGCGTCGCCGCGGTGGTGTTCGCCGTGGTCGCCACCAGCTCGATGGACGCGTTGGTACGCCTCGGCATCCTGCTGCTCGCCACGGTGCTCATGCTGCTCGCCCCGCCGGTGCTGATCCGCCGTGGACTGACCTCCACGGCCGAGACCATCGCCGCCGTGGGTCTGCTCCTGGTGCCGCTCGCCGGATACGCCCTGTGGGCGGTGGACCGGATCGGCGACAGTGCCGCCTCCGGTGCCGTCTTCGCCGGAGTGATCTTCGCGGTCACCGCCGCGGTCTCGGTCGGCTACGCCGGGTGGACCCGGCTGCGCGCGCCCCGGTTCGCCACCGTGCTGGCCGCCCAACCGGTGCTGCCGCTGCTGGCGTACGACCGGATCACCGGCCCGGCCGGTTGGGCGCTGGTGTTGACCCTGGTGGCGCTGCTCGACCTGTGGCTCGCCCGCTCCCCGGTCACCGTGGAGCAGCCGCTCACCGACACGACGGTCGATCCCGGCCGGTCGAGCGCGCCCCGACAGCGGTCGACTGAGGAGTCGTCCGACGGTAGGCCGGAGGCGGCCCCGGAGGAGGCCGGTGAACTGCTGGACCTGACCGTCGGGGGTGGTGCGGCGAGGCCGACCCGGCCGGTGCCGGGGTTACGGGAACTGACCTGGGTGTTGCACGGCGTGGCCGTCGCCGTCGCCCTGGCGTACGCGGTGACCGCCCTGTTGCGGACCACCACCGTGCCGGGCGCGACCGGCGCTGGGCTGGTGCTCCTCCTGGCCGCCGCCGTCTGCCTGGCCGGGACGCTGGTGCTGCGCCACCCGCCCCTGCCCGACCTGGGCGCGGGCGTGTTCACCCTCGCCGTCATCGGTGCGCTGGGGCGGATCGCCTCGGTGGCGTTGCCCGGCCGCGCCCTGCTGCTGATCGCGGCGGTCATCACGGTGACCGGTCTCGCGGTCCGGGCGGTACCCGAGTCCGCCCGTCGGGGTCCGCAGCTGGCCTCCGCGGTGGCGCTGACGGTCAGCGGGGTGGTGGTCGCGGGCAGCACGCTCCGCGCCGGAATGGCCCCGATCCAGGCCGCGTTGCCCGCCTGGGCGGCGGATCTCGACCGGTACCCGGCCGAACTGGCCGCCGCCGTGGGCCCGGCCGCCTGGCAGCTCGCCGCCAGCGCCTTCCTGCTGACCGTGGCCGCCGTGCTGGCCCTACCGCCGGAGATCCGACGCGAGTTCGCGGTGACCGGTGCGGCGCTCACCGCCCTGGCCGTGCCGGCTTCCTTCGGGCTGTCCTGGGCGTGGGCGCCGTGGCCGATGGTGCTGACCGCGATCGGCATCGGGGCGGTCGGCCTCTCCGCCCGTACCTCCCGTGCCGCGCTGGCGCACGCGGTGGCCGCCGCCGTGGTCGGGCTCGCCGGGGCCGGCGCCTCCCTCGCTCGACCGGGGTTGACCGCCGCCGTGCTGCTCACCTTCGTCTTCGCCGGTGCACTGATCGCCGCCGCGCCGCGCATCCGGCTGGCCCCGGCGGCGGCGGACACCGTCTCGGCCTGGGCCGCCGGAGGTGCCGCCTTCGCCCTGCCCGGGGCGGTCGCCGCCTTCGTCGCAGCCACCCTGCCCGGCGACGCCACGCCGACCCCGGCGAGCCTGCGCGAGGCGACCGTGCCGATCCTCGCGGCCAGCTTCCTCGCCGTCTGCGTCACGCTCGGCTACGCCGCCATCGTCCAGGTGTCGCAACGGCACATCCCGGCACCTCTGTCGGTGGGCACCGGCCTGGGCGCGTTGGTGGTCGCCGCAGCCGGGTTCGGTGCGCCGGGCGCCACCGTGGCCGACGCCTGGGTCAGTGCGCTGCTGCTGGTGTCGGCGGTGCTGCTCTTCCTGGCCCCCTCCATCGACACCGGCCGCCGCTCCGATCTCACCCTCGACGGCTCCGACCTGTCCGCCGCCGCGGTGACCGTCGCGCTGGTCGCCACGCTGTTGCGGATCGGCACGGTGCTGGCACCGACCGGGCAGCTCGCCGTCGCCGCCGCGCTGGTCCTGGTGGTCGCCGTGGCGGCACGGGCGATGCCCGAGGAGTGGCGTCGCGGGCCGGTGCTCGGCCTCACCATCGGCGGGCTGCTGATCGGGCTGCTGGCGGGCTGGATGGCGCTGCGCGGTGGCGTCGGCGTGCTGGCCACACCGGGTCCGATCTGGAACGGCGACCTCAGCGGCTGGCCCGCCGCGCCGACCGGCGGTACGACCTGGCAGGGCCCGATCGCCCTGGTCCTGCTCGCGATCGCCGCCGGCATCCTGTTGCCACCGCCGTGGCGTTACGACGTGGCCGGTGTGGCGGTCGTGCTCGCCACCATCGGCGCGCCTGCGGCGTTCGACCTCAGCTGGTGGTCGCCGGTGCTGATCGGTGGCATGGTCGCCACCGTCTTCGGGATGGCCGCGGTCGCCACCGTCGATCCCCGGGCGGCGCTGTCCCGGATCACGGTGGCCGGGGTGGTCGCACTGCACGCCGCCGGTGCCGGTCTGGTGCGGCCGTGGACGACCGCGCTGGCCCTGGGCAGCATCGTGCTGATCGGCGCGGTGGTGGCGGCGCTGGCCCGCACCATGGCGGTTCCGCTCGTCGACGACATCGAGGCGGAGGGGATGCCGCCGCACCTGGCGCAGATCGGTGGCGCGGGCGTGGGTGCGGCGCTGCTGGCGTTGCCGGGTGCCACCGCCGCCCTCGCCGTCGAGTACGGCCACACCGCTCAGGTGGTCCTCACCGCCGGGCTCGCCGCGTCCAGCCTCGGTCTGGCGGCGGTGGCCACGGCCCGCCGGCAGGTTCCGCAGTATCTGCCCTGGGCCAGCGCCGGAGTGGTCGGCGGGGCGAGCGTGACGGCACTCGCCGCCGTACCGATCTCGTTGCCCGTCGGGGTCTACGCCGCGGCGGCGGCGCTGCTCGGGGTGCTCGCCGAGTTGGTGCGAGGGGCGACGGAGCCGCCGGTCGACGCGGCCCAACCGGTACGCCGGTGGACCGTACTGCTCGACGGGGCGCTGCGTCGGCTGCCCGACGACGAGAGACGCCGCTGGCGGGTCAGTCCGGCCGCCGGTGCGCTGGCCGCCGCCGCCCTGCCCACCGCCCTGGCCCTGTTCTCCATCGCCCCGGCGCTGGTGGCGGCCCTCGTCGATCCGCACCGCACGGTCGGCCGGATCTGGCAGGGTCCACCGGCGCTCCTGCTCGAACCGGCGTCGGCGGCGGCCAACCCGACCCATGTGCTCACCGCGCTGCTGCTCACCGTGACGGCGGCGCTGGCCGCGACCGGGTTCAGCGGCGGTCGCCGCTCCCGGGCGGTGCCGGTGGTGCTGCCCGGTGCCGCCGTCACCCTGCTGATCGCCCCGATCGCGCTGGGCGGCGGCTGGCCGGCGAGCACGTTGTCGGCCCTGGCCGTGTTCACCATCTCGATGCTCGGATTGGCGCTGACGCCGCCACCGGCCCTGGTGGAGCGGGCCCGCTCGTTGCGGCTGGCTCGCGTCCTGGTCTTCGTGATCGGCCTCGCGGCGGGTGGGGCCGGTCTCGCCGGCAGCCTCGCCACCCGGGAGCTGACCCTGTTCACCCTCGGCGGTGCGGTCGGTGTCGGGCTGGTCGCCGCCCTCTACGGCCTCACCTCCCGAGCCCGGCTCCTCGGCTGGCTGTTCGCCTCGCTGATGGCGCAACTGTTCGTCCTCACCGCCGGCCTGGTGGCCGGGCTCGCCCCGGTCTGGTCGGCGTTCGGGGTGCTGGCGGTCGGCGCGGCGTTGCAGGTCTTCTCCGCCACCCTGCCCCGGCTCCGCCGCCCAGAGGCACGCCGTGAGGCGGCGACCGTGGAGTGGAGCGGTTACGCCGCCGCACTGATCGCGCTGGCGATGGCCTTCGACTCGCCCCGGCACATCGCCGCGCTGCTCGCCGCCTGGGGTGCGGTCCTCGGTGTCGCGGCGACCCGGCCCGGCCGGCGGCCGGCGGAGCGACGGATCCTCTTCTGGGCGGTGGTGCTCTGCGAGATCACCGCCTGGTGGATCCTGATGCGGGTCGCCGACGTGGCGCTGCCCGAGGCGTACACCCTGCCGTTCGCCGCGCTGGCCCTGCTGGTCGGGGTGTTGGAGCTGCGTCAACGCACCGACCTGAGCAGTTGGGTGGCGTACGGGCCGGCGCTGCTCGCCGCGTTCGTACCGACCCTGGCGATCGTGCTGGCCACCGATTCGAGCACGTTACGGCAGGTGTTGTTGCTGCTCGGCGCGGTCGCCGTGCTGGTCTTCGGCTCGATGACCCAGCAGCAGGCACCGGTGATCGTCGGTGCGGTGGTCACCGCCATCACGGCCGTGCACGCGCTGTTCAGCCTCGGGCCGTGGCTGGCGTTGATCCCGCTCGGTTTCCTCCTGCTGATCCTCGGGGCCAGCAACGAGCGCCGTCGCCGCGCCCAGGAACGCCTCCAGACGGCGCTGCGCGGCATGCGCTGAAGCGCTGCGGCGCTGTTGCTGTTAGGAAGGGCCCCTTCCTATACACCAGGCGTTAACAAGGTGCCCTTCCTTACAGCGAGGCGCGGAGGGCGGCGTCCTTCTCGGCGACCAACTGCTCCAGGTCGGCCTGGTAGGCCGACATCCGGTCGAGCAGGGCGCGGTCAGCAGTGGCGAGGATGCGTACGGCGAGCAGCCCGGCGTTGCGGGCGTTGCCGATCGACACCGTCGCCACCGGCACACCGGCCGGCATCTGCACGATGGACAGCAGCGAGTCGATGCCGTCGAGGTGCTTCAGCGGCACCGGTACGCCGATCACCGGCAGCGGGGTCACCGAGGCGACCATGCCGGGCAGCGCTGCGGCACCGCCCGCACCGGCGATGATCACCTTGAGCCCACGGTCGGCGGCGGCCCGCCCGTAGTCGATCATCTTGACCGGGGTGCGGTGCGCCGAGACCACCTCGACCTCGTACGGCACGTCGAACTCGGTGAGCACCTCGGCGGCGGCCTTCATCGTCGGCCAGTCCGAGTCGCTTCCCATGATCACACCGACCGTGCTCACGCCGCTCCCATCTCCGCTGTTCCGTCCCGCAGCCAGCTGGCCGCCCGGGCAGCCCGGGCGCGTACCTCGTCCAGATCGTCGCCGAGCACCGTGACGTGGCCGATCTTGCGGCCGGGGCGTACCTGTTTGCCGTAGAGGTGGACCCGGGCGGTCGGCTCCGCGGCGAAGAGGTGGTGCAGCCGCTCGTCGATCGACATGCCACCGGGCTGCCCACCGAGCACGTTCGCCATCACCACCACCGGAGCGGTCAACGAGGTGTCGCCCATCGGGTAGTCCAACACCGCCCGCAGATGCTGCTCGAACTGCGACGTCCGGGCACCCTCGATCGTCCAGTGCCCCGAGTTGTGCGGGCGCATCGCCAACTCGTTGACCACGAACCGGCCGCCGCCCGGTGCCGCCGGATCGGCCACCTCGAACAGCTCCACGGCCAGCAGGCCCACCACGCCGAGCGAGGTGGCCAGGTCGATGGCGAGCTGCTGCGCGGCGAGGGCCAGGTCCTCCGCCAGGTCGGGAGCCGGGGCCAGCACCTCGACGCAGATCCCGTCGCGTTGCACCGTCTCGACCACCGGGTAGACCGCCACCTGCCCGAACGGTGAGCGCGCCACCTGCACGGCCAGTTCCCGGCGCAGCGCCACCCGTTCCTCGACGATCAGCTTCGTGCCACCGGCGAGCAACGTCTGCGCCAGCTCGGTCGCCGAGGCGGGGTCGGTGGCCGACCAGACGCCACGCCCGTCGTACCCGCCCCGGGCGGCCTTGAGCACGACCGGCCAACCCACCTCGTCACCGAAGGCGACCAGGTCGGCCGGGGAGGTGACCGGTCGCCAGCGCGGGTTCGGCGCGCTCAGGGTGCCCAGCCGCTCCCGCATCACCTGCTTGTCCTGGGCGTGCACCAGGGCGTCGGCGGGCGGGAACAGTTTCACCCCTTCGTCGGCCATGGCCCGGATGTGCTCGGTCGGGACATGCTCGTGGTCGAAGGTGACCACGTCGCACCCCTTGGCGAAGGTGCGCAGCGCGGCGAGGTCGGTGTGGTCGCCGTACTGGACGTCGGCGGCGACCAGGGCCGCGCCGTCGTCCGGCGTGAGCGCGAGCACACGCAGCGACTGGCCGAGGGAGATGGCAGCCTGGTGGGTCATCCGGGCCAGCTGGCCGCCGCCCACCATGCCGACAACGGGCAGACCGGTACGGGAATCCATAACGGGCGTCAGCCTATCCGGGCCGGTCGCGGCGCAGACCGGCGGACGGGCTCACCGCAGCTGCCCCACCAGCTCCCCGACGTTGGTGACCGGCCGCTGGCAGACGAACCCCCGGCAGACGTACGCGGTGGCCCGTCCGTCGACCAGTGGACGGTCAGCCAGCAGCGGCACCCCCGGCTGGTCCGGCCGGCCCGCCACCACCACCGCACCGGGTGGGGCGTGCCGGTAGGCCGCCGCCACCAGCGGGTCACCCGCCGGGTCGTCGGTCACCACCGCGATCTCGTACGGCCCGGAGAGCAGCGCCTCACCCACGGTCGCCGCGTACCCCGTGAAGCGGGCGTGCCGCCCGACGATCGGCGCGACGGTGGACAGCGCCGCCTCGGCCGCCTCGCGGTATCGGTTCTCCCCGGTCAGCGCCGCGTACGCGACCAGGGCCGCGACGATCGCGGACCGGCCGGAGGGGGTGGCGTTGTCCGTCGGGTCGGCGGGCCGGGCGACCAACTGCTCCGCGTCGTCGGCGGTGTCGTGGAACGCCCCACCGGGCGCGGCGAAGTGGGTGAGCGCGGCATCGACCAGCTGACCGGCCAGGTCCAGCCACCGCCCTTCGCCGGTGACCTGGTGCATGGCGCAGAACGCCTCGGCCACGCAGCCGTAGTCCTCCAGCACCCCGACCGGTTCGCCGACCTGGCCGTCGCGGGAGGCCCGGCGCAGCCGTCCGTCGACGACATGCACCCGGGCGAGGTACTCGGCGGCGTCCCGCATCGCCCCGTCGGCGACGATGGCGACCCCCTCCAGCAGGTTCGCCTCGCCCTCGGTACCGATCCGCCCGCTGGTCTCGACCAGTCGGACGAACTCGGCGAGCGCGGTGATGGCCAGCCCGTTCCAGGCAGCCACCACCTTGTCGTCGCGCGCCGGCTGGGGGCGGGTGTCCCGGGCGGCGAGCAACCGCCCGACCACCGCCTGCCAGCGCTGCCGTACCGCCGGATCGGCGTCGTCGACGTCGCGGGCCAGCCGCAGCACGGACGTGCCGTGTTCGAAGTTGCCGGCGTCGGTCACCGCGAAGAGGTCGGCGGCCCAGCGGCCGTCCTCCTCGCCCAGCACCTCGACCAGTTGAGCCGGGGTCCAGATGTAGGTGAGGCCCTCGACGCCCTCGGTGTCCGCGTCCAGCGCGGAGGCGAGGCCCTGCCCGGGGCGGTGCAGTTCGTCGGCGAGGAAGCGGGCGGTGTCGCGGGCCACCCGCAGCGCCAGCGCGTCGCCGGTGAGCCGCCACAGCTGGGTGTAGACCCGCAGCAGCAGGGCGTTGTCGTAGAGCATCTTCTCGAAGTGCGGCACCGTCCAGTGACCGTCCACGGAATACCTGGCGAAGCCACCGGCGAGTTGGTCGTGGATGCCGCCCCGGGCCATCGCCTCGCAGGTGTGCCGGACGATCTCCAGGCTCCGCGCCGATCCGGTGCGTTCGTGGTGACGCAGCAGGAACAGCAGGTTCATGTGCGGTGGGAACTTCGGCGCCCCGCCGAAACCGCCGTTGACCTCGTCGTACTCGCTGGCCAGTTGGTCTGCCGCGGCGTCGAGCAGCTCGGCGGTGAGCGGGGCGGTGGGGCCGCCGACGGCCTGGGCGCCGCCGATCGCCTCCACCACCGCGGCGCCCTGGCGCAGCACGGCCTCGCGCTGCTCCCGCCACGCGGTGGCGACCGACTCCAGCAGCCGGACGAAGTTTTCCCGAGGGAAGTAGGTGCCGCAGAAGAACGGGGTGCCGTCCGGTGTGGCGAAGACCGTCATCGGCCAGCCGCCCTGGCCGGTCATCGCCTGGGTCGCGGTCATGTAGACCGCGTCCACGTCGGGCCGCTCCTCGCGGTCCACCTTGATCGAGACGAACCCCTCGTTGAGCAGCTGGCCGACGGCCTCGTCCTCGAACGACTCATGCGCCATGACGTGGCACCAGTGGCAGGCCGAGTAACCGACGGAGATCAGCACCGGCACGTCGCGTTTTCTCGCCTCGGCGAACGCCTCCTCGCACCAGGGCCACCAGTCCACCGGATTGTCGGCGTGCTGAAGGAGGTACGGGCTGGTCGCCTCGGCAAGTCGATTCACCCAACGACCATAACCATCCCACCCACCCGCACTGTGTTGATCAAGAAGTTTTCGGCCTGCGGGAGCGGTCGCGCCGACGAAAACCTCTTGATCGATACGGGGTCGGGCGGTCAGGAGGCCCCGTCGGCGCGTAGGGGGAGGACGTTGGTGGGGGGTTGGGCGGCGAGGGAGTTGAGCACGGCCCCGATCTTGTCGGCGGGCATCGGTTTGAAGAAGTGGTAGCCCTGGGCGGCGGTGCAGCCCAGCTCGGCCAGCGCGGAACGCTGCGCGGCCGTCTCCACCCCCTCGGCCACCACCCGCAGGCCAAGCTGGTGGGCCAACCCGACGGTGCTGCGTACGATGGCCGCCGCCTCTGGCGAGTCCGCCATCTGGAGTACGAAGGAACGGTCCACCTTCAGCTCGTCCACGGTGATCCGGGTGAGGAACGCCAGTGACGAGAACCCGGTGCCGAAGTCGTCGACCGCCAACTGCACGCCCATCGAGCGCAACGTGGTGAGCACCTGGTCGATGACCTCCAGTTCGCTCATCACCACCGTCTCGGTGATCTCCAGGACCAGCCGGTCCGCCGGCACCTGGTGCCGGCGGAGCGCGTCGGCGATCTCCGTCGGCAGCCTCGGGTCCAGCAGGCTACGTGCGGAGAGATTGACCGAGATGGGCACGTCGAGGCCCTCCCGGGCCCAGTCGGCGGCCACCGCGAGCGCCTTGTCCAGCACGTAGCGGGTGAAGGCACTGAGCTGCTCGCTGTTCTCCACTGCGCGGATGAAGTCGGCGGGCCCCAGCCAGCCCCGCCGGGGGTGTCGCCAACGGATCAACGCCTCCACACCCGTCGGCGCACCGGTGACCAGATCAACGGCCGGCTGCAACACGAGCACCAGTTGGTCGTCGGTCTGCAACGCCTCCCGCAGCTCGGCGAGCAGGGCCAACTGGTCGGTGCTGGCCGCGTCACGAGAGCTGTCGTACGCGGCCACGCTGACGCCACCGGACTTGGCCTGGTACATCGCGATGTCGGCGCGGCGCAGCAGCTCGGTCAGATCGGCGGTACCGGCCTGGGCCACCACGACCCCGACGGAGACCTCGACGGACATCCGCACCCCGGCAACCTCGGTGGGCGCGGCCAGCCGCTCGGCGATCTCCCGGGCCTGACGCAGCGCGTACGTCATCGGGGCGGCACGGTCGCCGACCACCGGGACCGAACTCAGCAGCAGGGCGAACTCGTCGCCGCCGAGGCGGGCCAGCAGGTCACCGGAGCGGGCCAGGGAACCCAGCCGGTTCGCGGCCAACCGCAGCAGCTGGTCACCGGCCGCGTGGCCCAGGGTGTCGTTGACCTCCCTGAACTGGTCGATGTCCAGCAGCAGCAGGGCGACCGGATGGTCGTGAGCCAGTTGCCGCAACGCCTGGTCACCCCTGCTGAGCAACGCCGACCGGTTGACCAGCCCGGTCAGCGGGTCGTGCACCGCCTCGTACGAGGAACGAGCCGTGACCAGCCGCAGCTCCCGATGCGTGGCGGCGTCGTGCAGAGCTGCGGCGAGGGCGTCGGCGAAGGCCGCGTGGGCGTCGCGTTCCCGCCCGACGGGTGGCGCCGTACGGGGCAACCGCACCCGCAGGCGGCCGACCCGGGTGTCACCGACCACCAGGTCGCGGAGCAGTTCCGCCGGTTCGGGTTCGTCATCACCGGGCGGGGCGATCTCCCGGTCGACCACCTGGCCGCCGGGGTCGCCCCGGTAGCGACGCCAGCGTCCGTCGCCCCGGATCACCTCCACGTCGACCAGTTCCGCCTCGAACAGCGTCAACGCCCCGGTGACACCGGCCGTGGCCACACCCCGCTCGTCGAGTTGGTTGAGCGCGTTCGTGGCGTCGGCGAGTGACCGCCACATGCGTCGGTCGCGGTCTTCCCGCAGTCGCTGCCGGTAGGTCTGCTGCAACAGCCACAGCGGAGCGGGCAGCAACAGCAGCCAGTGTGGATCGATCTCGATCAGCACCACCACCAGCAGGCCGACCACCACGTTGCCGACGAACATCAGTGCCTTGCCGCGCAGCGCGGCGAGCAACGGACGCCCGATCGGCATGCCGTGCCGCAGCGCCAGCATCATCCCGCCCAGCCAGACACTGGCCAGCAGGTAGGCGACGGCACCGGCGGCCACCGCGAGCGCGAGTGCCGGGGTGGGAGCGGCCAGCATCGGCTGCCCCAGGGCGGTGGTGACCGCCACCGCCAGCGCGGTGGCGGCGGTCTGCGCGCCCGCGACGCGGACCACGTCCCAGGTGGTGCGACCGTCGTCGACCACCGAGAGCGCCGTCCAGGCGAGCGTGACGCCGAGCAGCGCGGCGGCCGGCAGCCAGCCGGGTGGCACCAGGTAGAGGCAGACGATCAGGGCGGCTTCGACCCAGGTGACGCTGAGCACCCCGGCGGCGGCGCGGAAGCGGAGCCGGACCAGGTGGGACAGGGCGAACAGCGCGACCGCGAGACCGAAGCGGGCCAGCCCACCGAGCGGGTCGTCGGGCGGCAGCCGGGCCGGCAGGCTCAACCCCACCGCCGCGGCGACCAACGCGGTGGCCATGAGTGCGGCGGTGAGCAGGCGCAGCCCGATCGGCGTACCACGGCCCGTGGACCGGTCCAGCGGTTGACCGGTCCTGCCGGAGGTCACCGGCCTCCTCCCGCCAACCGGCAAGAGGCCGCGCGGCGGGCGGACATGACTGCGGTGGTCATCGGCGCCCCCTCCCGCGCAGCTTGAGGACTTCTGGTCCCCCCGGCGGAAGGCTAAGCCAAACCGGATGGTCGCAACAGGGGTCGACCATCCGGTTCGACGTGAATCATGCTCAGATCAACCGTTGAGGCGCTGCTGGTGCCCGCTAGGGGCGTCCGTGGATGAATCCTCCGTCACGATCCCACCTGTCGGATCATCGGACCCGCGATCCATCGCCTCCGGGCCCGTCGAAGACGGCCCCTGGCCAGGGAAACGATCCGGGAGTCGCCGCAGCCGGGCGTTCATGTTGCGGATCAGCAGCACGGTGGCGGCACCGAGGACGAGGATGAGGAACAGGCCCATCGGCCCGGCGAGACCACCCGTGCGGGTGTCACCGAAGTTGTTCTGGGCGAGCACCTCGACAGTGGTCAACATGGGATTCCTCCGGTAAGCGGTGTGCGACCAGGGTAGCCCGCAGCCCGCTCAGCGGGCATGCGCCGTCCCCCGGACACCGGCGAACAGGTCGGACTCGGGGGTCGGGCTGTCGACCGTCGATCGAACCAGCTCGAAATCCTCCGTCGGCCAGGCGCGCTGCTGCAACTCCATCGGCACCTGGAACCAGAAGCCGTCCGGGTCCACCTGGGTGGCGTGCGCGCGCAGCGCGTCGTCACGCACCGGGAAGTACTCGGCGCACGGCACCCGGGTGGTGATCCGGGGCCCCTTGTCGGGCCGGTCCTCCCAGCGGGCCAGCCATTCGGCGTACGGCGACTCCGCCCCGGTCGCGATGACGGCCTCGTGCAGCGCCAGGATCTTGCCCTTGGAGAAGCCGATGTCGTAGTAGAGCTTGAGCGGCTGCCACGGCGCACCCAACTCCGGATAGCGCTCGGCGTCACCGGCGGCGTCGAAGGCCGCCACGCTGATCTTGTGGCACATGATGTGGTCCGGGTGCGGGTAGCCACCCTCCTCGTCGTACGTGGTGACCACGTGCGGCCGGAACTCGCGCATCAGCCGGACCAGCGGACCGGCAGCCACGTCCACGTCCTGGAGGGCGAAACAGCCCTCGGGCAGTGGCGGCAACGGGTCACCCTCCGGCAGGCCGGAGTCGACGAAGCCCAGCCACGCCTGCTCGATGCCGAGGATCGCCCGCGCCGCGTCCATCTCGCCGCGCCGGATCTCGGCGATGTTCGCCCAGACGTCAGGCCGGTCGAGCTTGGGGTTGAGCACGCTGCCCCGCTCACCGCCCGTACACGTCACGACCAGTACGTCCACCCCTTCGGCGACGTACTTCGCCATCGTCGCGGCGCCCTTGCTCGACTCGTCGTCAGGGTGCGCGTGAACGGCCATGAGTCGAAGTTGCTCTGCCAAGTCGGCGCTCCTCGTCTCTGCCCACCGGCGACCCACCCCGGGCCCCCGTTGACCTGACCTGCCGATTTCCTCCCCGTGGCGCGGCCGTCGACCGCGCCGGCCTGTCATATTTGACCCCAGCCTCATGCGGCGCTGAGCCAGATCTGGCGACCGAGTCGAACAGGAACGGCGGACTCTGCCATTCTTGCCGATACCGCAGACAACAACGCCAGGGAGATACCCGCCGGTGTCCGAGACGCACGCCACACTTGAACCGAACGCGCCGGTCTTTCCGCCCGGTCGCTACGGCCGCCGTCGCGCGCCCCAGCGCCGCCGGCCGGTGCTGGTCGCGCTGCTCGCGCTCGTCCTGGTCGCGGGCCTCACCGCCGTCTCGTTCCGGCTCTACCGGCAGTACGGAGACCCGGCGTACGACGTCCAGGTGATCAGTTATGGGGACATCACGGACAACCAGGTAGTGGTCGACTTCCGGGTGAACCTGCCGGACGGCGGCTCCGCGGTGTGCCTGCTGCGTGCCCGGGACCATGCCGGTGCCGAGGTGGCCCGGGAGGAGGTACCGGTCACCGCCGCCGCCGGGGAACGGCACGTCACCGTGCGGCACCGCCTGGCCACCGAGGCTCGGCCGTTCATCGGTGAGGTCGTCCGCTGTCGGCCGCCCGCCTGAGTTCCGCCGACCCGCGCACCTGAGTTCTCCACCGCTCCGCCCGCCCGAGTTTCCGCCGGTCAGCGCGGGGCAAGGAGGTGACGGCACCGAGCGCTGGCGCCCCCGTCCGGCGTGATCGCCGACACTCGTTGTCGTGGGGCACTGGTAACTTGGAGGTTCACCTGTCAGCCAGCACGCACAACCGAGGAGGACCGCCTGTGTCCAATGGCAACGAGGCGCCCGCCACCTGGCTGTCCCAGGACGCATACGACCGCCTGAAGGCCGAACTCGACGAGTTGATCGCCAACCGGCCGGTCATCGCCGCCGAGATCAACGCCCGGCGCGAGGAAGGCGACCTGCGCGAGAACGGCGGCTACCACGCCGCACGTGAGGAGCAGGGCAAGGCCGAGGGACGCATCCTCTACCTGAAGGAGTTGCTGCGCACCGCCCAGGTCGGTGAGGCGCCGACCGTCGACGCCGTGGCACCCGGGATGGTCGTGACGATCTACTTCGACGACGATGCCGACGACACCGAGACGTTCCTGCTCGGTTCGCGGGAGATCGCCTCCACCACCGACCTGACGGTCTACAGCCCCGAGTCAGCCCTCGGCCAGGCGATCCTGGGCGCCAAGGCTGGCCAGGCCTGCACCTACACCGCTCCGAGCGGTGCCGACATCAAGGTGACAGTGGTCAGTTTCGAGCCCTTCTCCGGCTGATCGTGCTCCGCCGGCCCAGCCGGCGATCCGTTCCCGACCAGAGGCGTGACGCCGCCGCGTCACGCCTCTGGTGCGATCGTCACCTGGTAGCCGCTGGCCCGCAGCGCGGCGATCAGCGTCTCGGAGTGTTCGACGCCACGGGTCTCCACCGACAGCGCCACCTCGACCTCACCGAGGTGCAGGTGCGGGTTGGCCCGCTGGTGCACCACGTCCACCACGTTCGCCCGGTGCTCGGCGATCTCGCTCAGCAGCGAGGCCAACTGCCCCGGTCGGTCCGAGCAACGCACCGTCACCCGCAGGTAGCGGCCCGCCGCCGCCAGTCCGTGCTCGATCACGCGCAGCATCAACAGCGGGTCGATGTTGCCGCCGGAGAGCACCACCACCACGGGTGCGGTCACCTCGACCACACCGGCCAGCAGGGCGGCCACGCCGACCGCCCCGGCCGGCTCCACCACCTGCTTACCGCGTTCGAGCACCATCAGCAGCGCCCGGGAGATGTCCTCCTCGGAGACGGTGACCACTTCGTCGACGAGCTCGCGGACGTGGGTGAAGGTGACGTCACCCGGCCGACCGACCGCGATGCCGTCCGCGATGGTGCTGAAGGCCGGCAGCCGGACCGGCTCGCCCGCCACCAGCGACGGCGGGAAAGCCGCCGCGCCGGCCGCCTGCACCCCGATCAGCCGTACGTCCGGCCGGAGCGCCTTGGCCGCCACCGCCATCCCGGAGATCAGCCCTCCCCCGCCGACGCCGGTGACGATCGTGGTCACCTGCGGGCACTGCTCCAGGATCTCCAGCGCCACGGTGCCCTGCCCGGCGATCACGTCCCGGTGGTCGAAGGGGTGGATCAGCACCGCCCCGGTACGTTCCGCGAACCTCTGCGCCGCCACCAGCGACTCGTCGACCGTGGCGCCGACCAGCTCGATCTGGGCGCCGTACCCCTTCGTCGCCGCCACCTTCGGCAGCGGCGCGTTCACCGGCATGAAGACGGTGGCGTGGGTGCCGACCAGACCGGCGGCGAGCGCCACCCCCTGGGCATGGTTGCCGGCGCTGGCCGCGACCACCCCCCGGGCCCGCTCCTCCGCCGACAGCCGCGAGATCCGCACGTACGCGCCACGTACCTTGTACGACCCCGCCCGCTGGAGGTTCTCGCACTTGAACCAGACCGGCCCGCCGAGCGCCGCGGTGAGTGGGCGGGACGGCTCCAGCGGGGTGGTACGGACCACCCCGTCGAGCAGTTTCCGTGCCGCCCGCACGTCGTCCAGGCTGACCAGCTCCGTCATGCCTAGATCGTGCCACCCGCACCGGGCGGCACCGGCGACGGCCAACCCGGCACCGCCGACACCGGACGTGGACGCCGGTGCGGGCCGGTGCTCACGTGATGGCGGGTGACTCCGTTCCGACGCGCGGATAACCGGGAGCGTGCCGGGGCCACGGGCTCGCCATCTCGAACTGACCGGCGACGCCGAGCAGCAGCAGTTCCGAGCCGGGCGGTCCGACCAGTTGGACGGCGAGCGGCAGCCCGTCCGGGCGACGGCCCACCGGCACCACCAACGCGGGCAGTCCGGCGATGTTCCACGGCGCGTTGTACGGCGCGTACCGGATGCTGGCCAGCATGTTGGCCTGCCAGGAACGCGTCGACCAGCTGACGGCCGGCGGCGGCACGCTCGCCAAGGCCGGGGTGAGCAGCAGGTCCACCGAGTGGTCGGCGAAAAAGTTGATCGACTGTTCGCGCCAGGCCAGCCGGTCGGCCTCCCGGACGTACCCGCGTCGCAGGGCCCATTCGCCGAGGGCGACGTGCCGTCGGCTGCGACGTTGCAGGGTGCGCCGGTCGATCCCGGCGGCGCGCACGTCCGCCGCCGCGACGGCGAGCCAGGTGGCGATGCCCTTGAGGCCCAACGAGGTCGGATAGACCGGATCGGCGGGCACGGTGTCGTGTCCGGCACCGGCGAGCAGCCGGCCCGCGGCGGCGACGGCGTCCCGGTTCGGCGCGTCGGGCGAGACGCCCCGCACCGGAGACCGCAGCGACACACCCACCCGCAGCCGCTGCGGCGGGACGAGCTTGCTCTGTGCCCGCCCGGCCAGCACCTGGAAGCCGACCGCCGCGTCGGCGACGGTGGTGCTGAGCATGCCGTGCTCGGCCAGGCCGAACCAGTCCTCCGCGCCGAGTTGGCACGGCACCACGCCACGACCGGGCTTCAGGCCGACGAGCCCGCAGCAGGCGGCGGGGATGCGGATCGAGCCGAGGCCGTCGTTGGCGTGGGCGATCGGCACCATGCCGGCCGCCACCGCTGCGGCCGCACCGCCGGACGAGCCACCAGGCGTACGGGAGAGGTCCCACGGGTTGCGGGTGACGGCTGTCTCGTCGTCGGTGACGCCCCACAGGCCCAGCTCGGGCATCCGGGTGACCCCGAGGATCACCGCGCCGGCCCCACGCAACCGGCGGACCACCTCGTGGTCGGCCTCCGCCACGGCGGTACGCACGGCAGCCGAGCCGCTCCAGGTGGGTACCCCGGCGACCGGAGTGTTCTCCTTCACCGCGACCGGCACCCCGGCCAGCGGCAGGTTCGCCAGGTCCTCCTGCTCGTCGACCTTCTCCGCCTCGGTGACCGCTCCCCCGCCGCGTACCACGCGGAACGCGGCGAGGTCGACGTCGGCCTTGGCGACGTGGTCGAGGTGGTCGGCAAGCACCTGGGTGGCGGAGACGTCACCTCGGCGTACGCCCCGGGCGATCTGTTTGGCGGTCGCTCCGACCCAGGTCGGCATGATGTCCTGCACGGCCACCCTCCCAAGCCAGCGGTCAGCCCAGCGCCTGCTCCAGATCGGCGAGCAGGTCTTCGACCGTCTCGATGCCGACAGACAGTCGCACGAGATCGGAGGGAACTTCAAGCGGCGAGCCGGCAGCACTCGCGTGTGTCATCCGCCCCGGGTGCTCGATCAGGGATTCCACCCCGCCGAGAGACTCGGCGAGGACGAAGAGTCGGGCCCGGTTGCAGATCTCGACGGCGTGTTCCTCGCCCCCGGCCGCCCGGAAGGAGATCATCCCGCCGAAGCGGCGCATCTGCTTGGCCGCGACCTCGTGCCCGGGGTGCGTCGGCAGACCCGGGTAGAGCACCTGAGCGACCTTGGCGTGCCCGTCCAGGTAGGCGACGATCCGCTCGGCGTTGTCGCAGTGCCGGTCCATCCGCACCCCGAGGGTCTTGATGCCGCGCAGGGTCAGCCAGGCGTCGAACGGACCGTTGATCGCGCCCATCGCGTTCTGGTGGTAGCGCAACTGCTCGCCGAGTTCGGTGTCGGCCGTCACCAGCGCACCGCCGACCACGTCCGAGTGCCCACCCACGTACTTGGTGGTCGAGTGCACGACCACGTCCGCGCCGAGGGCGATCGGCTGTTGCAGGTACGGCGAGGCGAAGGTGTTGTCGACCACCAGCAGCGCCCCGGCGTCGTGCGCCACGGCGGCGAGGGTGGCGATGTCGGCGATGCCGAGCAGCGGGTTGGTCGGGGTCTCCACCCAGACCACCTTCGTGACGCCCGGCCGGATCGCGGCCCGCACGGCGTCCGCGTCGGAGACCTTGGCCGGGGTGTACGAAAGCCCCCACCGCTCGGTGACCTTGGCGAAGAGCCGGTACGTGCCGCCGTACGCGTCGTCGGGGATCACCACGTGGTCGCCCGGTCCGCACACGGTACGCAGCAGGGTGTCCTCGGCGGCGAGGCCGCTGGCGAAGGCGAGGCCGACCCGACCGGCCTCCAAGGCGGCCAGGCACTCCTGGAGGGCGTCCCGGGTGGGGTTGCCGGAGCGGCTGTACTCGTAGCCGAGCCGTGGCGCGCCGACGGCGTCCTGGGCGTACGTGCTGGTCTGGTAAATCGGAGGAATCACCGCGCCGGTGCGGGCCTCGGGGTCCTGGCCGGCGTGGATGGCGAGCGTCTCGAAGCCGTGGTTCATTCCGCAGACGTTAGTCCCCCCTGCCCCGTCCCACCGGAGGAAACCCACCCCGCTGGCGGGCTGGGTCATACTGGGCCGATGAGTCCGCCGGAAACGCTGCCGTCTCGCCTGGCCGGCGTGGCCGATCGCATTCCGACGTCACTGGACCAGCTCACCGGGCCGGAGCACGGCCGGGTCGCCCTGCCCCTGCGGTTGGCCTGGTCAGGGCTGAGCGAGTTCGAGGTTTCCGACCCACGCCAGCGGCTGACTCTGTACCGGACACTGCTGGACTGCGGCCAACGCGACGACATCATCCGTTACGTCAACGCGACGCTGCTCCGCCACGACTGGCCCCGCATCAGGCGGCTCACGTCCAGGCGTCTGATCGCGATCTGGGAACGTCGGCTTCCCGAGCTCGTTTCCTGAGCGTGGATGAACTACACCTCCGGTTACTCCGTGTCGGCTTCGCTGCCGGCGACGATCTCGGGCTCGTCCTAGCTGGCGGCTACGCCCTCGGTGCTACGAGCTGGTCCAACGTCCGTCCCGGGACATCGACTTCGCGACGTCGACCCCGCTGCCGTTACCGATTGTCGCCGACCGCCTCGTCGATGCGTACGTCACGGCAGGATTCGGCGCACACATCGTCGAGGCGACCCCTCGTATGGCGCGGTTGCTGGTCACCGCGACAGAAGAGGCATGCGAGGTGGACCTGTTGAAAGAGGCGATCGGTCCACCCACCATGCTCAGCCTTGGACCGGTTCTCGCCTTCGACGATGCGGTCGGCCTCAAGATGCGAGCGCTTCACGAGCGCGCGGCCCACCGCGACTACATCGACATCCACGCCGCCAACGGCTGCCTGGCCTGGCGGGACCTGGAGCGGCTGGGTGCTCGACACACAGCCGGTTTCTCCCTGGAGGAGTTGGCCGACAGGCTCGGTGCCATCGGGGAGCTGGACGACGAGACATTCGCCGCGTACGGACTGACCGACCCGAGGATCGTTGAGCTGCGTGGGTGGGCTCTCGACTGGGAGGCGGACATCCGGTCTCGGCTGGCGAACGGAGACAACGGTCCGGCCCCGTCGGTCGACGACGAGTGGGACGCGTACCTCGATCGGCTGTGACCGCAACGGCGGCGACAGCGTTCCGGTCTTAGTCTGGCCGGGTGGCGGGGTGTGTGTTCTGCGGGATCGTGGCCGGTGAGGTGCCGGCGTTCCGGGTGACCGACGAGCCGGACGGGGTGGCGTTCCTGGACACCCGGCCGGTGTTCAAGGGGCATGTGCTGGTGGTGCCCCGCGCCCACGTGGTCACCCTCGCCGACCTGCCGCCGGAGTCCCTCGCCGGTTACTTCGGCCTGGTACGGCGGATGACGGTGGCGGTCGAGTCCGGTATGGGCGCGGGTGGCACGTTCGTGGCGATGAACAACAAGGTGTCCCAGTCGGTGCCGCACCTGCACACGCACGTGGTACCCCGGACCAAGGGCGACGGGCTACGGGGCTTCTTCTGGCCGCGTACCCGTTACGCCGACGACGCGGAGGCGACGGCCCACGCCGACCGGATCAGCGCCGCCCTGGGAGCGTGAACCGGCCGAGCGACCCGCCGGTCAGCCTGACCGACGGTGCGGCGGGTAAGGAAGCATGGCCCACCTGTGTTGCACGCGGGGAAGGGTACGAAAGGAGTCCCACCGTGTTCCTCCGCCGTATGAAGGCCGAGATGATCTCACCCGACCGGGCCCTGCCCGGCCGTCCCATCGCGATGCCGGTGGCCGACCGGCACGAGGTGCTCGGGACCCCGCTGAAGGGCCCGTTCCCCGAGGGCCACCAGGTGGCCGTGTTCGGCATGGGATGTTTCTGGGGGGCCGAGCGCCTGTTCTGGACCCTGCCCGGTGTCTTCACCACCTCTGCGGGCTATGCGGGTGGTTACACCCCGAACCCGACCTACGACGAGGTCTGCTCCGGGATGACGGGGCACGCCGAGGTGGTCCAGGTGGTGTTCGACCCCACGAAGATCAGCTACGAGGATCTGCTGAAGGTCTTCTGGGAGAACCACGACCCGACCCAGGGCATGCGCCAGGGCAACGATGTGGGCACCCAGTACCGGTCCGCGATCTACGCCACCACGGACGAGCAGCTCGCGACCGCCGAGGCGGCGCGAGAGGCGTTCGCGCCGATCGTGGCCCGCGCCGGCAAGGGCGAGATCACCACGGAGATCGCCCGACTCGGCGACTACTACCTGGCCGAGGACTACCACCAGCAGTATCTCGCGCCGACCAAGAACCCCAACGGCTACTGCAACCACGGCCCGAACGGGCTGAGCTGCCCGGTCGGTGTGGCCCGTACTGCGGGCTGAGACCACACAGGTTGTGACGTGACCGGCCGGTCTGCCGACTTTCGGCGGGCCGGCCGTCGACGTGGGTACGCGAGGACCCGCCCCCCGGTGTTGCGGCGTTTGTCACACCCGCGCGGGTACTCCAAAAGCCGCAGACGCCACGCGGAGACCAAAATCGCACAGCGGCTGACCGACGTGTCAGCCACTTGATCGCGGGGCGCGGATTCTAGCAATGCTGTTACACGACCGTCATGGTCTCAACAGGCAAATCGCAACATCCTCTGGCAGCATGGGCTCACATGTGCGGACTGGCTGGGGAGTTCCGACGGGACGCGTCACGCGCCGACGTCGCGGCGGTGGAGCGGATGGCCGCCACCATGTGCGATCGAGGGCCTGACGGCAGCGGAGTGTGGTCACAGGGGGCGGTCGCCCTCGGCCACCGGCGGCTGAAAATCATCGACCTGTCGGCGGCCAGCAGCCAGCCGATCGTCGACTCGGCCGCCGGCCTGACCGGCGTCTTCAACGGCTGCATCTACAACTACCGCGAGTTGCGGGCCGAACTCGCCGCCAAGGGGCACCACTTCTTCTCCAGCGGCGACAGCGAGGTCGTCATCAAGGCGTACGCCGAGTGGGGGCTCGACTTCGTCGACCACCTTGTCGGCATGTTCGCGGTGGCGATCAGCGAGCGCGACACCGGCCGCCTGATCCTGGCCCGGGACCGGCTCGGCATCAAGCCGCTCTACCTCGCCGAGTCCGCCGGGGTGGTGCGCTTCGCCAGCACCCTGCCGGCGCTGTTGGCCGGCGGCGGGGTGGACACCACCATCGACCCGGTCGCGCTGGCCCACTACCTCAGCTTCCACAGCATCGTGCCGCCGCCGCGCACCATCCTGCGTGGGGTCGCCAAGCTGCCCCCGGCCACCGTCCGGGTATACGAGGCCGACGGCCGCAGCCACGAGCGGGTCTACTGGGATCCGCCGTTCCTGCGCCGCGACGAGCACGCCGGATGGTCCGAGCGGGACTGGCAGGACGCGCTGCACGAGTCGCTCACCACCGCCGTACGCCGTCGGATGGTCGCCGACGTGCCGGTGGGCGTGCTGCTCTCCGGCGGCCTGGACTCCAGCCTGGTGGTCGCCCTGCTGGCCGGGGAGGGGCAGCGTGGGCTCTCGACGTTCTCCATCGGCTTCGACGCGGTCGGCGGCCGGGAGGGTGACGAGTTCCGCTACTCCGACGTGGTCGCCAAGACCTTCGACACCGACCACCACCAGATCCGGGTCGCCGCACAGGATCTGGTCCCGCCGCTGGAAGCGGCCGTCGCGGCCATGAGCGAGCCCATGGTCAGCCATGACTGTGTCGCCTTCTACCTGCTCAGCCAGGAGGTGTCGCGGCACGTCAAGGTGGTGCAGTCCGGTCAGGGTGCCGACGAGATCCTGGGCGGCTACCACTGGTATCCACCGCTGGCGCAGGTCGGCCGGGAGCAGGCCCTCGACACGTACGCTCGGGCCTTCTTCGACCGTGACGGCGCCGGTCTGGCCCGGGTGCTCAACCCCGACTGGTTGACCGACGGCGACCCGGCCCGGGAGTTCGTCGCCGCCCACCTGGCGCGGCCCGGCGCGCAGACCGCGGTCGACGCCGGTCTGCGCATCGACACGCAGATCATGCTCACCGACGACCCGGTGAAGCGGGTCGACAACATGACCATGGCGCACGGGCTGGAGGCCCGGGTGCCGTTCCTGGATCACGAGTTCGTGGAGCTGGCCGCCGCCTGCCCGCCGGAACTGAAGCTGGCGCAGGGTGGCAAGGGTGTGCTGAAGGAGATCGGCCGCCGCCTGCTGCCGCACGAGGTCATCGACCGGCCCAAGGGGTACTTCCCGGTGCCCGGCCTGACGCACCTGGAGGGCAAGCTCCTCGACCGGGTACGCGACGCGCTGTACGCCCCCGAGGCCCGCCGCCGCGACCTGTTCCGCGCCGATTACGTCAACGCCCTGCTCGACGCCCCCAACGCCGAACTGACCCCGTTGAACGGAAACAAGCTGTGGCAACTCGGACTCCTGGAAATGTGGCTCCAGAGCCACGGAATCGACTGACTGTGACCGACACCCTGGCCACCGGAGTCGCCCGGACAGATCGGGGCCGCGGCACCGGCAGACGGTACGAGCGGGTCGGACCGGGCGGCGACCCGGTCGCCACGGGCGGCACCGCCGGTCCGACCGCCGACGAACGCCCGAACACCGGTACGGATGTCATCCTCGACTGCGGGTGGGGACGGCTGGTCTTCGGCCAGACCTTCGCCGACCAGGCCGCGGTCGCCGACGTGCTGCGCTCCGAGGCGGCCGGTGCCCGGGACATCTGCATCTATCTGCGGGATCCACACGTGCTGGTCTCCCGGCTGCCCGACGAGCTGTTCATCGACCCGTCCCTGACCTACCGACTGCCACTCGGCGGGGAGCGTCGCGGACCGCAGGTCGGGTCGGGCACCAGCGAGGAGGCCGGCACCGCCGAGATCCCGGCACCGCTCGACGGCCGCAACGAGCTGCCCGGGGTACGCATCCGCCGGTTGCGCGACGCCGCCGACGCCGACGCGGTCAACCGGATCTACGCGGCCAACGGCATGGTCACCGCCCCGGTCGACGTGCTGGTCGACAACGCCGCGACCGACCGCTTCCTGCACCTGGTGGCCGAGGCGGCCAGTGGCGAGATCGTCGGCACGATCACCGGCATCGACCACGTGGCGGTCTTCGACGATCCGGACAACGGCGCCAGCCTGTGGTGCCTGACCGTCGACTTCAACCAGGCCCCGCCGGGGACCGGGCAGGCGCTCATCACCGAGCTGGCCGCCCGGCTGGTCGCCCGGGGCCGCGCGTACGTCGACCTGTCCGTGCTGGCCGAGAACGCCGGGGCGGTCCGGCTCTACGAGCGGCTCGGCTTCTACCGCACCGCCACGCTCTGCGTGAAGCGGAAGAACCCGATCAACGAGCGACTGTTCCTGCCGGCCATGCCGGTCGGCTACGACGGGCTCAACCCGTACGCGCGCATCGTCGCCGACGAGGCGATGCGGCGGGGCATCCGGGTGGAGGTGACCGACCCGGAGTGGGGGGAGCTGCGGTTGACCAGCGGCGGCCGGACCATCCTCACCCGGGAGTCGCTGTCCGAGCTGACCTCGGCGGTGGCGATGAGCCGCTGCGACGACAAGCGGGTCACCCGCCGGATCCTCGCCGAGGCCGGCCTGTCGGTGCCGCGCGGGCGCACCGCCACCGGTGACGCCGCCGACGCGGAGTTCCTGGCCGAGGTGGGCCAGCTGGTGGTCAAGCCGGCCCGGGGCGAGCAGGGCCAGGGCATCACCGTCGGGGTACGCACCCCGGAGGCGCTGGCCGCCGCCGTGGCGCTGGCCGCCCGGTTCTGCCCCGAGGTGCTGCTGGAGGAGCTGTGCGCCGGTGAGGACCTGCGGGTCATCATGATCGATCACGAGGTGGTGGCCGCCGCCGTACGCCGGCCCGCCTCGATCACCGGTGACGGCGTGCACGACATCGCCGAGCTGATCGAGCGGCAGAGTCGCCGCCGGGCCGCCGCCACCGGTGGCGAGTCCCGCATCCCGCTCGACGACATGACCCGGGACGTGGTTGCCGAGGCCGGTTACCGACTGCACGACGTCCTGCCCGAGGGGCAGTTGCTGGCCGTGCGACGCACCGCGAACCTGCACACCGGCGGCACCATCCACGACGTGACCGGGGAGCTGCATCCGGTGATCGCCGAGGCGTGCGTGGCCGCCAGCCGTGCCATCGACATCCCGGTCACCGGGCTCGACCTGCTGGTCCCGGCACCGGACCAACCCGAGCACGTCTTCATCGAGGCCAACGAGCGGCCGGGGCTGGCCAACCACGAGCCGCAGCCGACCGCCGAACGCTTCGTGGATCTACTCTTTCCCGGGACTCGGGCACCGCAGCGGCTGTGGACCCCGGCCGGTGCGGCACCATCTGGGGCATGACCGTACGCAAGACCACTCCGCTCCCCATCGACCTGGACTATCTCCGCCAGGTGCTGGTCGAGCTGCTCGATATCCCGAGTCCGTCGGGACGCACCGACCACGTGCAGCAGTACGTCGGTGAGCGCTTGTCGGCGCTCGGCATTCCGTCGACCCTGACCCGCCGGGGCGCGCTGAGCGCCTGCCTGCCCGGCCCCCGTGAAACCGGGGCGGACCGGGCCATCGTGGTGCACACCGACACCATCGGCGGGATGGTCAAGCGGCTGAAGGAGAACGGTCGGCTGGAGCTGAAGCCGATCGGCACGCACAGCGCCCGGTTCGCCGAAGGCGCCCACGTGCGGATCTTCACCGACGACCTGGATCGGGTGATCACCGGTCAGGTGCTGCCGCTCAAGGCAAGCGGTCACCGCTACAACGAGGCGGTCGACCTCCAGGGCATCGGCTGGGAGCAGGTGGAGGTACGCGTCGACGAGCCGGTGGAGGACATCGCCGGGCTGCGAGCACTCGGCATCGACGCGGGCGACTTCGTGGCGTTCCTGCCCAACCCGACGGTCACCCCCAGCGGCTACGTGAAGTCCCGCCACCTGGACGACAAGGCCGGCGTGGCGGCGGTGCTCACCGCCATGAAGGCGATGGTCGACGCCGGGGTGAAACCGGCGGTGACCGCGCATCTGCTGATCACCGTGACCGAGGAGATCGGCCACGGCGCGTCCCACGGCCTCGACCCCGACGTGGCCGAGATCGTCTCGGTCGACGCGGCGGTGGTCGCCCCCGGGCAGCAGTCCCGGGAGCACTCCGCCACCCTGGCGATGGGCGACGGCGTGGGGCCGTTCGACTACCACCTCAGCCGCAACCTGGCGGCGATCGCCCGGGAACACGGTGTCGATCTCGTCCGGGACGTCTTCGACTACTACCGCTCGGACGTGGCGGCGGCGGTGGAGGCGGGGGCGCACGCCCGGGTGGCGCTGCTCGGCTTCGGTGTCGACGCGACCCACGGTCACGAGCGCACCCACCTGGAAGGGCTGCGCCACCTGGCCCAGCTGCTCTGTCTGTACCTCCAGAGCGACCTGGTGTTCCCCGAATGGGACGCGGAGCCGGAGGGCGACCTCGCCGACTTCCCGTCGCTGGCGGTGCAGCCGGCCAGCGCCGACGGCCCCCGCGAGGGCCCGATCGGCATCGTCCCGGAGGGCTGACGACGGCCCGACCGGCGGTGTGATCGAAATCCGTTGCTGGTGAACCGGCAGCTCGATAGCGTGGCGGTACACGGGAAAGGAGGTGGTCCAGACTTGTATAGCAATCGGACTCGTGAGGTGGCTGTCCGCTAGCCGCTGTCCTCGACAGTGACGCTCACCCCCAGGGGTGGGCCACGGTAAGAGTCGTCGAGACCGTGTGGCAGCGGTGCGGCGAAACCACGACAGCCACCCGACCCCCGGGGTGCCGGCCCAGTCCAGCCGGCCCGCGCGTCAGCGCGGAAGCCCCGGGGGTCGCTTTTCATCCGCACCGGAGGTGGCCGTGTCCATGCGCGAACTGGTGGTGCTCGGCACCGCGAGCCAGGTGCCCACCCGAACCCGCAACCACAACGGCTACGTGCTGCGCTGGGACGACGAGGTGATCCTCTTCGACCCCGGCGAGGGCAGCCAGCGGCAACTGCAACACAGCGGCGTCACCGCCACGGACCTGACCCGGATCTGCGTCACCCACTTCCACGGCGACCACTGCCTCGGCCTGCCCGGCATCATCCAGCGGCTGTCCCTGGACCGGGTGCCCCGCCCGGTGGCGGTGCACTTCCCCGCCGGAGGTGTCGACTACTTCGACCGGCTGCGGCACGCCAGTGCCTTCCACGAGACCGCCGAACTGGCCGTGGAACCCATCGAGACGGACGGGCAGCGGATCGCGCTGCGCCACGTGACGTTGGAGGCACGGCGGCTGCGGCACCGCGTCGAGACGTACGGCTATCGGCTGCTGGAGCCGGACGGGCGTCGGATGCTGCCGGAGCGGCTGGCCGCGTACGGCATCGCCGGGCCCGCCGTCGGCGAGCTGCACCGCACCGGCCACCTCGACCTCGACGGACGCCGGGTCACCCGGGAGGAGGTGAGCGTGCGTCGGCCGGGGCAGCGGTTCGCCTTCGTGATGGACACCGCGCTCTGCGACGGGGTGTACGCCCTCGCCGAGCACGCCGACCTGCTGGTCATCGAGTCGACATTCCTGGAGTCGGAGGCGGCGCTGGCCGCCGAGTTCGGGCACCTCACCGCCGGTCAGGCCGCGCGGGTGGCGGCCGAGTCGGGGGTACGCACACTCGTGCTCACCCACTTCTCCCAGCGGTACACCGATCCGGCCCGCTTCGTCGACGAGGCACGTCGGCATTTCGACGGTGACCTGGTGGTCGCCGAGGATCTGACCACGGTTCAGGTGCCACCCCGACGGGTACCCTCGGCTGGGTGACCGTCACGCTGCGTGCCGCGACTCCCGATGACCTGATGGCGGTCGGTGCCCTGCACCAACGTTCCCGGGTCGCCACGTACTCGTCCTTCCTGCCGCCCGAGGCGCTGGCCGACCCGACGCCGCAGGCCATGGGCGAGTACTGGGCCGAGCGATGGAAATGGGAACGCGACAGCCACTGGATGACCCTGGCGGTACGCGACGACACTCTGGTCGGGTTCAGTTATTCCGGCCCGGACGACGAGGAGGGGCCGGACACCGGGCTACTCTGCGCGATCCACCTTGCCCCCGCCGAGCGCGGTCGAGGCGTCGGCCGGGAGCTAATGATCGAGGCGCTGGCCGGGATGCGGGAGCGCGGCTGGCGGCGCGCGGTGCTCTGGGTGCTCCGCGAGAACGTCGCCGCCCGCCGCTTCTACGAACGTGGCGGCTGGCAGCCGACCGGTACCGAACAGAACGAATTCATCGGCACCATCCCCGTCCCCCAACTCCGCTACACCCTGCTTCTGTAAGGAAGGGCACCTTCTTAACGCCTGCGGTATAGGAAGGGCACCTTCTTAACACTCGATCTTGCGAATTCGAGGGCGGCGTTAAGAGGGGGCCCTTGCTATACACCACGCGTTAAGAAGGTGCCCTTCCTTGCACCTTCAGCGGGCGCCGAGGTGGGCTAGGAGGTCCTGGCGGGTGAGGACACCCTTGGGCTTGCCGTCGATGAGCACCAGCGCGGCGTCGGACTTCTCCAACAGGTTCACCGCCTCGCTCACCGGCTGGCCACCGCCGATCATGGGCAGCGGCGGTGCCATGTGCCGCTCGATCGTGTCGTGCAGCTGCGCCTGGCCGGTGAACAGCGCGTCGAGCAGATCCTTCTCCGCGATCGAGCCGGCCACCTCGCCGGTCACCACCGGCGGTTCGGCCTTCAGCACCGGCAACTGCGAGACGCCGTACTCACGCATGTAGTCGACGGCGTCGCGGACCGTCTCGGTCGGGTGCACGTGCACCAGCTCGGGCAGGCCGCCCGGCTTGCCCGCCAGGGCCTCGGCCACGGTGGGCTCGGAACCGGAGGCGTCGAGGAAGCCGTACCGGGCCATCCATTCGTCATTGAAGATCTTGGAGAGGTAGCCGCGACCGCCGTCCGGCAACAGCACCACGATCACGTCGTCCGGTCCGGCGGCGCGGGCCACCTCCAATGCCGCGACGGCCGCCATACCGCAGGAGCCACCGACCAGCAGTCCCTCCTCGCGGGCCAACCGCCGGGTCATCTCGAACGACTGCTTGTCCGACACCTCGATGATCTCGTCGGCGATGTCCCGGTCGTACGTCTCGGGCCAGAAGTCCTCACCGACCCCCTCGACCAGGTACGGCCGACCCGTGCCGCCGGAATAGACCGAACCCTCCGGGTCCGCGCCGATGACCTTGACGGTGCCGCCGGAGGCTTCCTTCAGGTAGCGCCCGATGCCGGAGATCGTGCCGCCGGTACCCACCCCCGCCACGAAGTGGGTGATCCGCCCCTCGGTCTGCTTCCACAGCTCCGGGCCGGTGGTCTCGTAGTGCGAGCGCGGGTTCGCCGGGTTGGCGTACTGGTCGGGCTTCCACGCGCCGGGGATCTCCCGGGCCAACCGGTCGGAGACGTTGTAGTAGGAGCGGGGGTCCTCCGGCGCGACCGCCGTCGGGCAGACCACCACCTCGGCGCCGTACGCCCGCAGCACGTCCTGCTTGTCCTGGCTGACCTTGTCCGGGCAGACGAAGACGCACTTGTAGCCCTTGAGCTGGGCGACCAAAGCCAACCCGACACCCGTGTTGCCGCTGGTCGGTTCGACGATGGTGCCGCCCGGGCGGAGCAGCCCCGCCGCCTCGGCGTCCTCCACCATGCGCAACGCGATCCGGTCCTTCACCGACCCGCCGGGGTTGACGTACTCCACCTTCGCCAGCACCGTCGCCTGGATGCCCTCGGCGACGTTGCGTAGCCGTACCAGCGGCGTGTTGCCGATCATTTCGACGACGTTGTCGTAGTACTGCACCTCTTCGTGCCCTTCTGCTCCGGCACCGGCACGCCAGGCCGGGCGGGTGAGTCAGGTGGAATTCCCGCCCAGAGTACGTCGGTCAGGGGACCACGTGGCCGGGGACCACGGTGCTGCGTCGCGCTTCCCACTCCAGGAAGCGCTCGGTCTCGGCCAGCACCGCGCCGGCCAGCCAGGTGACCATCACCGCGTCGTCGATCAGCCCGAAGACCGTGAGGAACATCTCCGGCACCACGTCGATCGGCGAGACGATGTACGCCGTGGCCGCGGTCATCATGGCCAGCCGCAGACCACCGTCGTACTGGCCACGGGCGGTGGCCGCGATCATCCTGGGCAGCGCCCCGAGCCGGGCGCCGAGGGACGGCCCGCCCCGGGCACCGGCGGTCATCGCCCGGGCCAGGGCCACGAACGCGGCACCTCGCTTCAACGTCTTAGCCATCGTCGTGCTCCTCTCCACGTGCAGCGTGACGCCCCGCCGCAACACTGTCCACCCAGGTACCCAGCACAGTCGTTTTCCAGGCACCGGAGCGCCGCGACGATGACAGCGGGACGTCGGAGGGCCGCGCTAGTGTCACGGTATGGGGCTCGCTGGTTCCGTCGTACCGGATCGTCCGCGCTGGCAGCGCGCCCTGCGGGTGGCCCGGTTGGCGGCCATCGGCACGGGTGCCACGGTGGCGGCTGCGGCAGCGACGACCGGGGTGCTCTTCGGGCAGGCCCGACAGGCCCGGCGCACCATTCCGATGGCCGAGGCACCGCCACCGCGCTGCGACGGCGTCTACGGCGCGAAGTTCCCCGGGCCCGCCATCACCATGGTCATCCTCGGCGACTCGTCGGCCGCCGGTTACGGGGTACACCGACGGCGGGAGACGCCGGGCGCGCTGTTGGCCACCGGTCTGTCCCGACGCCTCCAACGACCCGTCCGGTTGCACCGCTTCGCGGTGGTGGGTGCCATCTCGGCCGGGCTGAAGTTCCAGGTCGAGGCGGCCCTGGAATGCGACCCCGATGTGGCGGTCATCCTCATCGGCGGCAACGACGTCACCAACCGTACGCCGCCGGCCCTGGCCGTGCGTTACCTCGTCGAGGGGGTCCGCGCGCTGCGCGCGGCCGGTGCCGAGGTGGTCGTCGGCACCTGCCCCGACCTGGGCGCCATCCGCCCCATCCAGCCGCCGCTGCGCTGGCTGGCCCGCCGGTGGAGCCGGCAACTCGCCGCAGCGCAGACGGTCGCGGTGGTCTCCGCCGGAGGCTGGACGGTCTCCCTCGGCGACCTGCTCGGTCCCCGGTTCGACGCCGAGCCGGGGCGGATGTTCGCCTGGGACCGGTTTCATCCCTCCGCGGACGGATACGCGGCGGCTGCCGCCGCGCTGTTGCCGACCGTGATCTCCGCTCTGGGGCACGGTGCCGAACGCAGACCTACGCCAACCCGCCGCGAAGGCGTACGGTCTTTGCCGAAGGCCGCGCAGGAGGCGGCGCGGCACCCTGGGACGGAGGTCAGCGGCACGCAGGTCCGTGGCAGCGAGAGCGGTCCGGCCGGTCGTTGGGCGCAGTTGCGTCGGCGGCGGCGCTTCGGGATCGCGCCGATGCCACAGCCGGCACCCACCGTCGACTCACCGGCAGCGGAAGGATTCTCATGACCGAGCGGATCAGGGGGCGATGCGGTTTCGACGCAGACCCGAGGGTGACGCCATGACCGCCCTCCCTCACGGCAGCCGGGTCGCCGCGCGGGTCGCCCGCACCGCCGCGCTCTCTCTGCTCGCCGGCGCGCTCGGCGGGGCTGCGGTGCTCGCCGGCGAGGCCGTGGTGGCGCGCAACCGTCGATACGCCCAACCCGAACTCGGACTGGCGCTGCGGGCGACTGTCGGGCGGGCCGGCACCCCACCGCTGCGCCTGGTGCTGCTCGGTGACTCCTCCGCTCTCGGCGTCGGTGTCGACCGTCTCGGCGACACCATCGGCGGGCAACTGGCGGAGCTGCTCGCCGAAGGGCCGGGCGGGCGTCAGGTGCACCTGTCCAGCGTCGGTGTCTCCGGTTCCCGCTCCACCGACTTGGCCACCCAGGTGGCTCGGGCGCTGCTCGGTGAACGGCCGGACGTGGCGGTCATCCTGGTCGGTGCCAACGACGTCACCAGCATGCGGCGTCCGACCGAGGCCGCCGCCTACCTCGGTGCGGCCGTGCACCGGCTGCGCCAGGCCGGTGTCGAGGTCGTGGTGGGCACCTGCCCGGATCTCGGCGCCGTACGCGCGATCGCGTCGCCCCTGCGGCAGGTCGTCGGATGGATGGGACGTCGCGTCGCCCAGGCGCAGACCGCTGCGGTGCTCGACGCCGGCGGGTCGGTGGTCGACCTGGCCACCGAGACGGGCCCGGTGTTCCGGGCCGATGCCGGCACCTTCTGCCACGACGGTTACCACCCCTCCGCCGACGGTTACCGGGTCTGGGCCCACGCTCTGCTGCCGGCGGTGGTCGCCGCCGCGGCCATCGCCTCCCGCCACTGAGCGACTCGGCGGTCGTTCCGGGTGGCGCGGGGTGACATTTCCGGCTGCCAGAAAACTTCCGCTGCAAGTTACCGGCGAGTTAACGTGGCGGTATGCCGATTGAGTCGTCCCGCGACGCCGTCATCGTCGCCACCGCCCGCTCCCCCATCGGCCGAGCCCACAAGGGGTCCCTCCGCGAACTCCGCCCGGACGATCTGGCCGCCACCATCGTTCAGGCGGCCCTCGACAAGGTGCCGCAGCTCGACCCGCGACACATCGACGACCTTTACCTCGGGTGCGGCCTGCCCGGCGGCGAACAGGGCTTCAACATGGCCCGCGTGGTCGCCGTGCTGATGGGTCTCGACGGTCTGCCCGGCGCCACCCTCACCCGCTACTGCGCCTCCTCGTTGCAGACCACGCGGATGGCCATGCACGCGATCCGCGCCGGTGAGGGAGACGTCTTCATCTCCGCCGGTGTCGAGATGGTCTCCCGGTACGCCCGCGGCAGCTCCGACGGCCTGCCCCCGGAGGCTCAGGCCCTGGTCGGGGGCGGTTGGGAGAATCCCCGCTTCGCGCAGGCACGCGAGTTGTCCAAGGCCCGCGCCGAGGCCGACGCGCCGGTCTGGACCGACCCGCGCGAACGCGACGCGCTGCCCGACGTCTACCTGTCCATGGGGCAGACCGCCGAGAACCTCGCCCAGGTGTACGACGTGAGCCGCGAGGACATGGACGCCTTCGGCGTACGCAGCCAGAACCTGACCGAGAAGGCGATCGCCGACGGCTTCTGGGCCCGCGAGATCACCCCGGTCACCACGCCCGACGGCACCGTGGTCAGCGCCGACGACGGCCCCCGCGCCGGGGTGACCCTGGAGGCGGTCTCCGCGCTCAAGCCGGTCTTCCGCCCCGATGGCCGGATCACCGCCGGCAACTGCTGCCCGCTCAACGACGGGGCCGCCGCCGTGGTGGTGATGAGCGCCCAGCGGGCCGAGGAACTGGGCGTGACCCCGCTGGCGCGGATCGTGTCGACGGGAGTCACCGCGCTGTCCCCGGAGATCATGGGCCTCGGTCCGGTGGAGGCGAGCCGCCAGGCGCTCGCACGCGCCGGCATGACCATCGACGACGTCGATCTGGTCGAGATCAACGAGGCGTTCGCCGCCCAGGTGATCCCGTCGTACCGCCAGCTCGGCATTCCGGAGGAGAAGCTGAACGTGATGGGCGGCGCGATCGCCGTCGGTCACCCCTTCGGGATGAGCGGCGCCCGGATCACCGGCACGCTGCTCAACGCCCTCCAGTGGCACGACGCGACCATCGGTCTGGAGACCATGTGCGTCGGCGGCGGGCAGGGCATGGCGATGGTCATCGAGCGCCTCAGCTGACGACAGGCCCGCCGGTCGCGGCCGGTGCGCGTCCCTGGTGGCTAGAGCGCGGCCCGGGTCGCCGCCACCTCGGTGGCGGCCCGAGCCAGCGCCTCCTCGCCCGCGTCGGCGGCAAGCAGGTCGGCGGTCACCACCCGGAGCTGGTCGGGCAGGGCGAGGTCGTTGTCGAGCCGGGGTACGGCTCGACGTGGCTGCCCTTCTGCGTCCGCCGCCAGGTTGGCGATCTCCTGCACCAGCCGGTGCACCAGATCCGCCCGGGACACGTTGCCGGTCGACGCGGGTGCCGACCACCGTGGCTGCTGCCAGTGGCCGACCTGCCGGACCAACAGCTCGACCCCCCGCGCCACCTCAGCCCCAGCGTCCGTCTCCACCCCCCGAACTCTACGCACCCGCCCCACCGTCCCGGCGGGTGCCGAACGGTGTGATCGGCGCCCAGGATTCAACGGGCGGGATGACGACGGCGCCCGCCCCGGGGTGGGGCGGGCACCAGTCGGTCAGTCGGCGACGACCAGGTCAGTCTTCGCCCTGGAAGTAGCTCAGCAGACGCAGCATCTCGATGTAGAGCCAGATCAGGCTGACCAGGATGCCGAACGCGGCCACCCAGGAGTAGCGCTGCGGCAGGCCCATCCGGACGCCGTCCTCGACCTCCTTGAAGCTGAGCACGAAGCTCAACGAGGCCACCACGATGCAGACGATGCTGAACCCGATAGCCAGCGGGCTGCCGTCACGCAGGCCGGTGTTGACGCCGAACATGGCCAGCACCAGGTTGATCAGCATGACGGCGAAGAGACCCGCCATCACCGCGATCATGCCCTTGACGAACTTCGGCGTCGCCCGGATGACCCGCGCCTTGTAGAGCATGGTCATCACGAAGAAGACACCGAAGGTGGCGGTGACCGCCTGGAGCACGATGCCGTCGTACATCGACTCGAAGAACTTGCTCACCGCTCCGACGAGGACACCCTCGACGGCCGCGTACGCGACCACGAGCGCCGGGTTCGCCATCCGGGAGAACGAGATGATCAGGCCGAGCACCAGGCCGACGACGGCCGCGCCGATCCAGGCGACGCCGAGCAGCGCGTCGGGCACCAACGCCCACGCCGCCGCGGCGGCGACGCCGACGATGGCCAGGAGGGTGACCGTCTTGACGACCACGTCGTCGATCGACATGGGGGTGACCGCCGGCGGGGCCGACGGGAAGCCGGGCGCGCCGGGGTAACCGGCCTGCGGCGGGTACTGCTGGGGGTAGCCGGGCTGTCCGTACGGCCCGGACGGGGCGTACCCGGCGGCCCGCTCCCGCTCGGCCGCCTGACCGAGCCGAGCGAGCACCGGGTTCGAAGTCTTCACTTTACTGGCCTCCCTAAGGGGGTCGTGGCACGTCAACGCGCCATACAAGAGTAAACGCCCGGCACGGCCCGATGGCGACGGGAAGGCTGAGCGATCGCTGAGAGTGCCCGGGGCGGGGGTCGAACCCGCACGCCTTGCGGCAGCCGCTTTTAAGGCGGCCGTGTCTGCCGTTCCACCACCCGGGCGGGTGACACCGACGCGCCGACACGCACGGTGCAGTGCACACGGTAGCGGGTTCGTCGCCGCTGCGGCGTCCCCCGTCGATCACCGCAGCTAGGGTCGAGGCCGTGAGCAGCGGCCCACCCACCGCCCCCACCGAGGACGTGGCGACATCGGTTGGTCACCCCCTCACCCGGGTACGCCCGCAGCCGCTGCGGCGCTGGGTCCGGGCCGTCGCTCAGCACCGCGCCGACCTGCTGGCAGGGCTGTTCTTCGCGGCGCTCGCCGGCATCCTCACCCACCGGCTCTGGGCCGACCCGAGCGGGCTGGTGCTCGCCCTCAACCCCGAGGACCAGGTGCTCTACGAGTGGTTCCTGGCCGTCGACGCGCGGGCGCTGCTGGGCGACGTCGGTCTGGCCACCGACCGGCTCAACGCCCCGGACGGGGTCAACCTGATGGCCAACACGTCGGTGATCGCCCTCGGTGTGCTGTTCGCCCCGGTCACCCTGCTGTTCGGCGCTCCGGTCACCTTCGTCCTGCTGGTGTCGGTCAACCTCGCCGGTACCGCCACCGCCTGGTACCTACTGTTCAGCCGCATGCTGCGGGCCCACCGGGCCGCCGCCGCGCTGGGCGGCGCGTTGTGCGGCTTCGCTCCCGGGATGGTGTCGCAGAGCAACAGTCACCTGCACATGACGGCGCAGTGGCTGCTGCCGGTCATCGTCTGGCTGGTGGTACGCCTGCTGCGGGCCGCCGACCCCGCCGTCCGGCCCGGGGCGGCTGCCGTTCGGCCCACCGCCGCTGCGGACCGGCGTCGGCTCGCCACCTCCTCAGCAGGGCTCGCCGCCGCCGTCACCGCCCAGGTGCTCATCGGTGAGGAGGTGCTGTTCCTCACCGCGCTCACCCTGCTGGTGATGGCGCTGACGATCATCGTCGTGGACCGTGACCTGGCTCGTCGCGCACTACCCGCCTTCGCCGGTGCGATGGCCCTCGCCACCGGGCTGGCCCTGCTGGTGCTCCTGTACCCGTTGTGGTTCCAGTTCGCCGGTCCCCTCGGCGTCGCCGACGGCATGTTCAGCCCGCACTACTTCTCGGCCGACCTGGCCAGCTGGTGGGCGATCTCACCGCTGTCCCTGCTCGGGGACGAGCGTTCCGCCGACCTGAGCACCGGTCCGGCCGAGTACAACACCTTCCTGGGCTGGCCGCTGCTGGTGGTCACCATCGGGTGCGCCATCTGGCTGGGACGTCGACCGCTGGTGCTGGCCTGCACCGTCGGCCTTGTGGTGATGGGCGCGCTGTCACTCGGCCCCGAGGTGGTCCTCGACGGCGAGGGCACCGGCGTGTCCGGGCCGTACGCGCTGCTCGCCGGCCTTCCGGTGGTCGACGGTTCGCTGCCGATGCGGTTCGCCCTGGCCGCCCCGCCGCTGATCGCGACGCTCCTGGTGTCGGCGGTCGACCGGGCGCTACGTGCCCGGGGCCGCACCCGTCGGCTGACCCTGGTCGCGGTCGCCGTGGCGGTGGTGCCGCTGCTCCCGGCACCGCTGCCCACCGCGCACCGGCCGCCGGTTCCACAGTTCATCACCGATGGCCACTGGCGGGCCTGTGTCGAACCGGGTGGGGTCCTGGTGCCGGTGCCACTGCCCACACCGAAGCAACCCTGGCCGATGCGGTGGGCGACCGCCGCGAACGCCGAGTTCGGCATGCCGGAGGGATTCTTCATCGGCCCGCACGGTCGGGGCGGCAGCGCCGCGATGGGTGTCGCCCCACGACCCACCTCCGCGCTGCTGGCCGAGGTGGCCCGCAGCGGCCTCCGGCCGGTCGTCGGCGACGAGCAGCGCCGACAGGCTGCGGCGGACGTCGAGCACTGGGGCGCCTCGTGCGTGGTCCTGGCGGCCGACACCGCGCACGCCGACAGCCTGCGCCTGACGCTGGAGGCGCTGTACGGCCCGTCGGCCCGGATCAGCGACGCCTGGTTCTGGCGGGTCTGAAGCCGCCCGAACGAATGGCCGGCTGTTAAAAGGGGGCCCCTGCTCTACCGGAGACGATAAGAAGGGGCCCTTCCTTACACCTTGGCCGGTGGCTGGGACGCTTCGGCGAACTCCTCGCGCGGGTCGTGCAGCTGGCCGAGGGCGACCACCTCGCGCTTGAGGACGAACGCCAACGTCCAGTCGACCACCACCCGGACCTTCCGGTTCAGCGACGGGATGCGGCTCATGTGGTACGTCCGGTGCATGAACCACGCCGGCCACCCGGTCATCTTGATGCCGTAGACCTGGGCGACACCCTTGTGCAGACCGAGGCTGGCCACGCTGCCCGCGTGCTTGTGCTTGTAGGCGACCGGCTCCCGGCCCCGGATCACGGCGACGATGTTGTCGGCCATCCGCTGCGCCTGGCGTACGGCGTGCTGCGCGCTCGGCGAGCAGTAGTTGCCCGGCGGCTTGGTCAGGTCCGGTACGGCAGCACAGTCACCGGCACTCCACGCGCCCTCGACCACGCGGTCACCGTCGACCACCTGCAACGTCGGCAGGCAGGTGACCCGGCGGCGCTCCTCGCGGGGGAAGTCGGTCGCGTCCAGCATCGGTGACGGCTTCACGCCGGCGGTCCAGACGATGGTGTCCGCGGCGAAACTGTCCCCGTCGGAGAGCTTGACCACCCCGTCGACGCAGGACTCCAACCGGGTGTCGAGGCGGAGGTCCATGTCCCGCTTCAACAGCTGCTGCACCGTGTAGGCGCCCATGTCCCGGTCGACCTCCGGCAGCACCCGCTGGGTGGCCTCGACCAGCACCCATCGCATGTCCTTGACGTTCAGCTCCGGGTAGTACTTCAGCGCGTGGCGGGCCATGTCCTCCATCTCGGCCAACGCCTCGATGCCCGCGTACCCACCACCGACGAAGACGAAGGTCAACGCGCGACGGCGCACGTCCGGGTCGGTCGTGGCGGCGGCCACGTCGAGCTGTTCGAGCACGTGGTTACGCAGATAGATGGCCTCACCGATGGTCTTGAAGCCGATGCCGTGCTCGTGCAGCCCGGGGATCGGCAGGGTCCGGGAGACCGAGCCCGGGGCGACCACCACGTGGTCGTAGGTGATCTCGCGGGGCGGGCCGACGATCGGCTGCACCGTGGCGGTCTTGTTCGCATGGTCGATTCGGGTGACCGCACCGGCCACCACCGTGCACCGGCGCAACTCCCGGCGCAGCGGCACCACGGCGTGCCGTGGGGAGATGTTTCCCGCCGATGCCTCGGGCAGGAACGGCTGGTACGTCATGTGCGGCTGGGGGTCGACGACCACGACCTCAGCCTCACGGGAACTCAGCTTCTTCGACAGGCGCAGCGCCGCGTAGAGACCGACGTGCCCGGCGCCCACCACAAGGATCCGCTTCGGATTCACACCTCCATCTTTCCCCCACCGGCAGCAGTAATCCCGGCGCGGCCGGCTTCTGTGACCGAGCACAAGCCCGCTGTGACGCCGCTAACGCGGCTGGTGGGAGCAACCCTGAGGCGGTGGCAGCGCTCGCGCTCGGAGGCACTCCAGGCCCCCGCGTCACCTGCGTCGCAGCAGCCCAGCCAGCAACGCGGTCACCCCGACGGCGAGCAGCAGACCGGCGATGGTGACCACCTGCCAGCCTCCGTCACCGGCCCGGACGTCGGCCAGTTCGAGCAGCAGCACGCCGAGCACCGACGTGGCGAGCAACACGCCGGCGGCACGGGTGAGCCAACGCACTATCACGTCCGGGTCCAGCACGGCGTCGTACGGCAACACGGCCACCAGCGCGCAGAGCGTATGGGTCAGGTAGAGCGCCGACGCCACCGCCAGCAGCCGCCACAGCGCGATCGGCCGGTCGTACCCCTCGGTGGCGAGCAGCCACCCGCCGACCGTGACCAACGCGGCGAAGGTCGGCCAGAGCCGGCGCGGCATCAGGGCCGGCAGCACCGCGACCGCCACCAGCGGGCCCAGCGCCTCCCCGACCACGACCTCCACGGGGTACGCCAGCAGCAACCCGGTAAGTGCGCTGAGAAAGATCCCCACCCGGATCAGCAGGGGAGCCAGGGAGATCCGCGTCGCGGCCGTCCGCAGCGCGCGGACCCGCCCGACGATCGACCCCACCATCTCGCTCACCGAGCTGGCCTTCCGTTCGCGACTGCGGGACTCCGCTGCGCTACATTCCTCGCGCTCACCGAGCTGGCCTCTCGTTCGCGACTGCGGGACTCCGCTGCGCTACATTCCTCGCGCTCACCGGCCACCGACCCGGGGGGCGGTGGCCAGCCTCGCCACGTCGCGCAACACCTGGTCGAGGCTGCCGGCACCGGCCCACGGCACCACCGGCACCCCGTGCTCCCGTAGCTGCGCGATCATCGTGTCCCGGTCCAGCCGCCACAGCCGGTACGCCACCTCGACCCAGCCCCGGTCCTTCGGTGGGGGCAGGTCCGCCGGGAGCGTGTCGACGGCCACCACGAACCGTCCCGAACGGGCCAACCGGGCCAACATCTGCGCCGACCGCTCCTCCAGCAACGGGGTGAGCACCACCACCAGCGCGTCCGCCGAGAGCAGTTGCGGCCCGAAGACCTGGTCGTACGGCTCGTGCGGGGAGGACTGCGCCTTCACGTCCAACAGCCACTCCAGCACGGTCAGGTACTGCCGGCGTCCGGTCGCCGGGCGCAACCGCCGGGCGCTCGGGCCGTACTCCAGCAACGCCACCCGGTCGCCCCGGTGCAGGTAGTGCTCGGCGATGGCAGCCGCCGCCCGGACCGTGGTGTCCAACACCGACGCCGTACCGGTGACCCCGCCGGAGCGTCCCGCCTCGGCCAGCACGTCGAGCAGCACCACCACCTCGGCGTCCCGGTCGGAGAGGGTGGCCGCCACGTGCAGTTGCCGGGCCCGCAGCGACACCCGCCAGTCGATCCGGCGCAACCGGTCACCGGGGGCGAAGACCCGTACGCCGGCCAGTTCGCCCCCCTCGCCGGGGCGACGTGAGTGGTGGGCACCGACCAGACCGGCGGCCCGGGGCATCGCCTCGACCGCCTCGAACGGCTCGGTCTTCGGGTACACCTTGGACCGGACCGGTTCGACGATCACCGCCCGCGAGACCAGCAGGCCCTGCGCGGCGGCGACCCGGGCACCCGCCGGGCCCAGCGGATGCCGACCCCACCGCAGCGCGGTGCCGGTCAGTTCCAGGTCGACGACGGTGTCCGGGGCGACCGACGTGACGAACGGACGATCCGCCACCGTCGCTTGACCGGCACCGGACCGCCCGGACCCGACGACGGCGCTACCGGCCAGGCCCACGCGGTCGACCCGCAGCCACGGTGAGATCCGGGTACGCAGCACCGCCACGTCGTAGTGGACCGCACCCGGGTTGCCGACGCTGACCGTCCCGGCCATCCGACCACCCTCCACCAGCGGGTCCTCGTCGGCGCTGAGCCACACCCGGGGCAGGTCGACGGGTCGACGCCGCAACGCGTACGCGGTGCCGAGCGCGAACGGGACGGCCAGCACGATCAGATCCACCCGCCCCAGCAGCACCGCGGCGACCAGGAGCAGGCCGGTGAGCAGCACCGCCCGGCCGAACGCCCAGGTGGGCGTCCAGTTGGGCGGTGCCGGGCGGTCCGGTGCAGTCACGCCGGGTCAGTCTCCCTGCCGACCGGCGGCGTAGCTGGGCAGCGCGCCGCTGGCCGGAGCCGGGGTGCCGTCGAGCACCTCACCGACGACGAAGGACGGATCGACCCGGCGCAGCCACATCTCCGGCCGCAGCGTGATCCGGTGCGCCAGCGCCGGAGCCGCGACGTCCTTGACGTCCTCGGGAATCACGAAGTCCCGCCCGGAGAGCACCGCCCGTACCCGGGACAGCAGCAGCAGCGCCAACGAACCGCGCGGCGACGCGCCCACCAGCACCGACGGATGCTCGCGGGTGGCCGCGGTCAGCGCCACGATGTACCGGCCGACCGAGTCCTCCACCACGACGTCCTCCAGCGCCGCCTGCATGGCGCGCAGGGTGCCGGCGTCGACGACCGGCTTGATGTCGGCCTCCTCCCGGCGGCGCGCCATCCGTCGACGCAGCACCTCCCACTCCTCGTCCTGCGCCGGGTAGCCGAACGACACCCGCAGCAGGAACCGGTCCAACTGCGCCTCCGGCAGCGGGTAGGTGCCTTCGTACTCGATGGGGTTGGCGGTGGCCAGCACGTGGAACGGCTCGTCCAGCCGGTACGTCACGCCCTCCACCGAGACCTGCTTCTCCTGCATCGCCTCCAGCAGGGCCGACTGGGTCTTCGGCGGGGTCCGGTTGATCTCGTCGGCGAGCAGCAGGTTGGTGAAGACCGGCCCGGCCCGGAAGGTGAAGTCACCGCTGCGCTGGTCGTAGAGGAACGAACCGGTGACGTCGGCGGGCAGCAGGTCGGGGGTGAACTGAAGGCGGCGGAAGTCCAGCCCCAGCGCTTGGGCGAAGGACCGCGCGGTGAGCGTCTTGCCCAACCCCGGCAGGTCCTCCAACAGCACGTGCCCACCGGCGAGGATGCCGGCCAACACCAGCTCCAGGGCGTCCCGCTTGCCGACCACGACCTGGCCCACCGCGTCCAGCACCGCCCGAGCGAGGCGACCTACCTCGATGGGGGGCATCGTCCGGCCGACGTCGTTCATCAGATCTTCTCCAGTTCGGCGACGATCGCCGCGAGGTCGCGCGGCGAAGGGGTGCGGCGGGGTGGGGTTTCCAGGAATGTCGACAGGCGCTCACCCAGCAGGATCCGGGCTCGGGCCGGATCCTGCTCGCGGGTGACGCCGTGTTTCAGGCGCAGTCGCTCGTCCGCCAACTCGACCAACCGGGGCAGGATCACGGTGGTGAAGCGTTCCGGGCGAGTCTTGGACCACTCCAGCGGAGTCGCCCACCCGTTGATCGCGACGCGCAGCGCATCCCGGGCGTTCCAGTTGTAGACGCCGGGTTCCTCGCCACCCCGCGACGACGCTCCACCCTGGGCGGACTTCGGAGGTGGGGCCAGGTGGCCGACGATCCGGCGTACCACCAGCAACGCGACCACGGCGGCGACCAACACCAGCAGCGACACCCGCAGCCCGATCGCACGCAGTACGGCGACGGCGACGACGGTGACCGCCGCGGTGACACCGAGCGCCCCGGCGATGGTACGCAGCCGGCCACCCTGCCGTGGCTCGTGCTGGACCGGCCGCTCCTCGGAGAAGCTGAGCAGGTCGTCGATGCTGGTGCTGCTCACACCGTCTCCCGCTCGGCCGGTTCGGTGAGTTCACCGCGCAGCCGCCGCAGCGCCGCCCGGGCCTGGTCCCGGGTCCGCTCGTCGACCGGCCGGGTGGCGTAGCGGGCCTCGCGGTAGACGTTCGCGAACTCGGCCAGCACGTCGGCGCTCACGATCGCCGGCACGCCATTGGACGGGTCTCCGCGGAGCAGCCGGGTGACCAGGTCGGTGGGGGTGTCCCCGGTGAGCCGGGGCACCCCGGCGGCGGCTGCCGCCTCCTCGAGGCGTACCCAGCAGGCGATCACCGCGGTCCGTGGGTCGGTGTCGCGGTCGTCCAGGTCGACCAGACCGGCGTCGACGGCCGCCACCACCTCGGCGGCGGTGCCCTCGGCGCTGCGCCGGACCGGCTGCGCGGGCAACGCCCGGCTGACCCGGCGCGCCACCCCCCGCGCCACGGTCCAGAGCAGATAACTGAGGGCGATCAGCAGTGCCAGCCCGAGTATCGCCACCGCCACCGTGCCGAGCCAGGATGGAATGTGCGTACGGGTCTCCTCGGCGGCCTCGCGGGGTTCGACCGGGATCGAGGGACGCGGCTCCCCGCTCGGGTACTCCAGTACGAAGGGCGCGTCCTTGACTGCGGGCGGTATCCGGCTCGCACCGATCGACGAGTGCGTGGTCGCCAGGGTGACGGCGGCCAGCAGGGCGACCACCACCGTCACCGGCCACCACCTGCGAAGCACGTCCATCGGTTACCTCCGGACCACCGGGGCGTACGGCGGAAGGTCACCAGTGTCGTCCGCCATCGTCACCGCCCCGCAGCCTCAGTCCACCCCGGCCAGCTGTTTCGCCCGAGCGAACACATCGTCCAGCATCTCTGGTGTCAGCCGGCCGGTGAAGGTGTTCTGCTGGCTGACGTGGTAACAACCGAGCAGTTCCGGTACGGCTGTGCCGGACCAGTGTGCCCCATGCCCGAACGACGGTCGCGGGCTGGGCGGACGGACACCGTACGCGGCGCGCAGTGCCGGCCACCATGCCGCCCAGGCGAAGGCGCCCAACGCCACCACCACCCGCAACGTCGGCCGGATCAGCTCGACCTCACGATGCAGCCAGGGCGCGCAGGTGTCCCGCTCGCCCGGAGTGGGCTTGTTGTCGGGTGGGGCGCAGCGTACAGCGGCGAAGATCCTCGTCTCCCGCAGCGTCAGACCGTCGGTGGCTGACACACTGGTCGGTTGATTGGCCAGACCGGCCCGGTGCAGGGCGGCGAAAAGCACGTCACCGGAGCGGTCGCCGGTGAAGATCCGACCGGTGCGGTTGCCGCCGTGTGCGGCCGGGGCCAGACCGAGGATGGCGATCCGGGCCGCCGGGTCACCCATGCCGGGCACCGGCCGTCCCCAGTACTCCTGGTCGCGGAAGGCCGCTCGCTTCGTGCGGGCGACCTCCTCCCGCCAGTCGACCAGGCGCGGGCAGGCGAAGCAGTCGGCGACGCCCGCGTCCAGGTCGGCCAGGTCCGCCGCCCGTGCGGCACGGGCGACGACCTCGGCGGGGGTACGCGACTCAGCCAAGCTTGGCCCGGAAGAGTTCCAGAGTGCGCGCCCAGGCGCTGATGGCGGCCCGTTGGTCGAACTTCTCCGGCCGGTCCTCGTTGAAGAAGGCGTGCGCGGTGCCCGGATAGTCGTGCAGTTGGCAGTTGCCACCGGCGTTCTCGATGGCCTGGCGGACCGCCTGTACGCCCGGGTCGGCGGAGGTGCCGTCCGCCTCGGAGCAGTGCACCAACGCGTCCTTGCCCGCGTAGTCGACCCAGTCGGTACGCATGCCCTCCCAGGGCAGGCGGGGGTAGAAGGCTGCGGTGGCGACGATCCGCTCGGAGTAGTTCGCCGCCCACAGGGCCAGGCTCGCTCCGGCGCAGAAGCCGGCGCAGCCGATCTTGCCGGTGACCTCGGTGCGGCCGGCGAGATAGTCGGCGGCGGCGGCGATCTCGCGCGCCGTCTCGTCCATCTGTGCTCCGTTGAGCAGCCGCCGGGGTTCGCTCGGCTTCCCGGCCGGCTCGCCGTGCCGGAAGTCGGGGGCCAGGGCGACGAATCCCGCCTCGGCGAAACGGTCCACCACCGACCTGATGTGCGGCACGAGGCCCCACCAGTCCTGAATCACGATCACCGCCGGGCTTGCCGCGCCGGTGGCGGGTATCGCGAGATATCCCTCACCGGTGCGGCCATCACCACGGTAGGTCACCATCTCGCCCATCGGCCCGTCCTCCTAGCGGTCAGTCATCGTTGGCTGGTCGCCCAGTGGTCCTACGTGCCGGTAGCCTGCCACGCGGTGACCATTGCCGGGAAGATGCCGGAAGAGTGGCATTCACCTCCTGTTCGCGTTTGCCATGCTCCAGGCGATGCCGTCGAGGATGTCGTGCTCGGAGGCGATCACGGCAGCCATGCCCGCCCGCTCCATGGCCACTCGGAGCACCAACGCACCGGCACCGATCACATCGGCACGGCCGGGGTGCATGACCGGGATGGCCAGTCGCTGCTCACGCGTCATGGCCAGCAGGTCGGCGGTGACCTCCGCCACCCGCTCGTACGACACCCGGGCATGGTGGATGCGGGCCGGGTCGTACCCGGTGAGGCCCTCGGCGATCGCGACCACCGTGGTGACCGAGCCGGCGAGCCCGACCAGCGTGGCCGCCTGCCGTCCCGGCACTGCCGTCAACGCCCGGTCCACCGCGGCAGCGATGTCGGCCTCGGCCGCGGCGATCTCCTCCGGGCTCGGCGGGTCACCGCGCAGGTGCCGCTCGGTCATCCGCACACAGCCGATGTCCACTGAGATCGCCGCCTCGACACCACCGTCCCGGGTGCCCACGACGAACTCGGTCGAGCCGCCACCGATGTCGAGCACCAGGTACGGCGACGGCGCGTCGGCGGGCAGGCCGCGCACCGCGCCGGTGAACGACAGCCGCGCCTCCTCGTCACCAGTGACCACCTCGGGCGGGACGCCGAGGATCCGCTCCACCATGGTGCGGAACTCGGCGGCGTTCTCCGCGTCCCGGCTGGCCGAGGTGGCGCACATCCGCACCCGCTCGGCCCCCAACCGCTCGATCTCGGCGGCGTAGTCGGCGAGCGCGACCCGGGTACGCTCGATGGCCTCCGGGGCGAGCCGACCGGTCGCGTCCACTCCCTGGCCGAGTCGGACTATCTCCATCCGTCGGCTCCGGTCGATCAGGGGTGCGGCCGGTCCGGCCGACGGATCGGGCAGGTCTGCCACCAGCAGACGGATCGAGTTGGTGCCACAGTCGATGGCCGCCACGCGCGTCGTCACAACGGAACCCTACCGCCACCCGCAGCCCGCGACTCCGACCACCACGGTCACGCACGGTAGCGCCATCTCGCTTACTCTCCGGGAGGTGGCCACAGTGGGTGACGGGCGGAGCGTCGCGTCCGCGTGATCGGCGCCCGGGTCAGAGGCGCAGCAGCATGCGGGTGTTGCCCAACGTGTTCGGCTTGACCCGTTCCAGGTCGAGGAACTCGGCGACACCTTCGTCGTAGGAGCGCAGCAGTTGTTCGTAGACCGGGTGCGGCACCGGGGCACCGTCGATCTCGGTGAAGCCGAACGACGCGAAGAACCGGGTCTCGAAGGTCAGCACGAAGATTCGGGCCACCCCCAGGTCCCGGGCCACGTCGATCAGCTCGGTGACGATCCGGTGCCCGATCCGCTGGCCCCGGCAGCTGGGATCGACCGCGACCGTACGGATCTCGGCCAGGTCCTCCCACATCACGTGCAGCGCGCCGCAGCCCACCACCGTGCCGTCGGAGACCCGGCTGGCGACCCGGAACTCCTGCACATCCTCGTACAGGGTCACGGTGGCCTTGCTGAGCAGCCGGCGGTCGTCGGTGTAGGTGTCGACCAGCCGACGGATCGCCCGCACGTCGGCGGTCCGGGCCCGCCGGACCACGACACCGCTGTCGCTCACCCGGCCTCCGGCGCGTCGACGCAGCGTCCGGCCGTCCACCAGGGCTCGATCAGGTCGAGCGTCTCGTCGCCGAACGGGTTCACCCCCGGCCCGGCGGCGAGCGCGTGACCGAGATGGACGTGCAGGCACTTCACCCGACCGGGCATCCCGCCGGCCGAGATCCCCGCGATCTCGGGCACCTCGGCGATGGCCTCGCGGCGGGTCAGGTAGTCCTCGTGCGCCGCGCGGTACCGGGCCGCCAACTCCGGGTCGGTCGCCAGCCGCTCGGCCATCTCCTTCATCAGACCGGCCGACTCCAGCCGGCTGCACGCCGCGGTCGCGCGGGGGCAGGTCAGGTAGAACAGCGTCGGGAAGGGAGTGCCGTCGGCCAGCCGGGGGGTCGTCTCCACCACGTCCGGTAGGCCGCACGGGCAGCGGTGCGCCACCGCCCGGGTGCCCCGGGGCGGGCGTCCGAGCTGCGCGGCCACCGCCGCCAGGTCGGCCTCCGTGGCCGGTTCCCGCTGCGGCGGAGGTACGGAAGCCGCCGCCGGCTCCTGCGGTGGTACGACAGTCACGATGCCATCTCTCGTCGGGTGCTGAACCGTCGGTGTCTCACGCTGTGCTGCTCAGTCCTCGGTCCGGTGGGCGTCGGCGGCCCGCACGCTGGACCAGAGGGTGTCGTACCAGGCATCGGAGACGTCCGTGGGCGTCGGGCTCTCGCCGGTGCCCGCCTCCCGAGCCGCGCCGGCCGGGTCGTCGAGCAGGATCAGCATCTTCTCGCCGGGGCGCCGCATGAAGAACCGCTCCCGGGCCTGGGTCTCGATGTACGCCTCGTCCTGCCACTTCTCCGCCTGCGTGGTCAGCTCCGCGATCAGCTTTCGCTGGGCCGCCTGCGACGCCTCCATCCGCTCGATGTCGGCCTGCTGGTCGAGGTAGACCCGGACCGGATAGGTGTAGGCGAGAGCCAGGGCGATCAACACCGCGAACAGCACGGTCGCCCGGCCGGTGAGACCTCGGGAACGGGGTGCGGACAGCCGCGTCACCGCGCTGCCGGCCGCCGTGCGCCGGGCGGCGGCGGGGCGCTTGGCGGAGCGTACGCTCTCGGCGCCCCGGGCCGCCGACGGCGCCCGACCGGCGGCGGACCGCGAATCGGCGCGGACGCCGCCGTCGCGGGTCACGCCGGGCCGACCGGCGCGGGCCGGCCGGCGGACCGGACGCTGGCCGCCCGGCGTGCGGCGCTGCTGCATCACACCCCTCCCCCGAGGTCCGGCATCCGTCAGGCGGAACGGTAGCGCGGGAAGGCGCCAGCGCCCGCGTACCGCGCCGCGTCGGCCAGCTCCTCCTCGATACGCAGCAGCTGGTTGTACTTCGCCACCCGGTCCGACCGGGCCGGTGCGCCGGTCTTGATCTGACCGCAACCGGTGGCCACCGCCAGGTCGGCGATGGTGGTGTCCTCGGTCTCGCCGGAACGGTGGCTCATCATGCACTTGAAACCGGCCCGGTGGGCCAGGTCCACCGCGTCCAGCGTCTCGGTGAGCGAGCCGATCTGGTTTACCTTGACCAGCACCGCGTTGGCCGCCTGCTCGGCGATGCCCCGGGCGATGCGCTGCGGGTTGGTGACGAACAGGTCGTCACCGACGATCTGGATCCGGTCGCCGATCGCGGCGGTCAGCGTCTGCCAGCCGGTCCAGTCGTCCTCGGCCAGCGGGTCCTCGATCGAGGCGATCGGGTACGCGTCGGCCAGCTTGGTGTAGTACTCGCTCATCTCCGCGGCACTCTTGGCCGTGCCCTCGAAGGTGTAGTTGCCGTCGGCGAAGAACTCGGTGGCGGCCACGTCGAGGGCGAAGACGATGTCGGTGCCGAGCCGGTAACCGGCCTTCTCCACCGCCTCCGCGATCAGGTCCAGGGCGGCGGCGTTGGTCGGCAGGTTCGGTGCGAAGCCACCCTCGTCGCCGAGCCCGGTGGAGAGGTCCTTCTTCTTCAGCACCGACTTGAGCGCGTGGTAGACCTCGGCGCCGGAACGCAGCGCCTCGCGGAAGCTGGGCGCGCCGATCGGGGCGATCATGAATTCCTGGATGTCGACGTTGCTGTCCGCGTGCGCCCCGCCGTTGAGGATGTTCATCATCGGCACCGGCAGCAGGTGCGCGTTCGGCCCGCCCAGGTAGCGGAAGAGGCTCAGGTCGGCACTGCCGGCGGCGGCCTTGGCCACGGCCAGGGAAACCCCGAGGATCGCGTTGGCGCCCAGCTCGGCCTTGTTGTCGGTGCCGTCGATGTCGAGCATCTTCTGGTCGATCGCCCGCTGCTCGCTGGCCTCGTAGCCGATGAGCTGGTCGACGATCCGGTCCTCGATGTTGGCGACCGCCTTCTCCACTCCCTTGCCCAGGTAGCGGCCCTTGTCACCGTCGCGCAGCTCGATCGCCTCGAAGGCGCCGGTGGAGGCGCCGGAGGGCACCGCCGCCCGCGAGATCGTGCCGTCGTCGAGCCCGACCTCGACCTCGACCGTCGGGTTGCCCCGCGAGTCCAGGATTTCCCGGGCCTCGATTACCTCGATGGTTGCCACTGAGTTTGCTCCTCGTTCGTGCGGTCTCGTCCGGTATCGGCCGCGACGGTGCGGCAGAGGCAGGTGTTGAACGCAGCGTATCGGTCCCCGCCCGTCGGCACCGCGACCGGTCGGGTCAACGGTCACTCTCCGGTTCCGACGGGTCGGACATTCCCGGATTCTCGTACCTCAACCGGCAACCGGTTTGCACGACCGGGACCCGATCGACAAGGCTGGTCGCCATGCCCGCCACCTCGACCACTCTCCGTACGCTCGCTGTGTCGGTCATCGCGTTGCTCACCGTAACCGGCTGTCAGGCTCTGGACGACGCCGGACGGGCCATGGGCCGAGCCGACATCGTCAACGACCTCGCCGCCCGGATGGACCGGGCGCTGGAGCTGACCTACTCGGCGGAGTACCAGTTGGCCGGCGGGCAGCGCGCCTCGTTCGTCCAGTCGCAGGACCCGGCCCGGTCCAGCTACACCTGGCCCGGCGGGAAGGTGACCGTCACCGACGAGGCGACCACCCGGTGCGACGTCGACGGCGACCGGACGGTGTGCACGCTGGAAGCGCCCCCCGCCCCCAACAGCAAGCCCTCGGTCGTGGTCTTCGCCGAGGCCGAGCTACAGGGGCTGGTCACGCCGCCGATGGTGATGAGCCGGCTGACCTCGGCGGCGCTGGACCCGGAGGCGCTGATCACCGAACGCAGCAGCACCGTCGTCGGTCACCACGCCACCTGCGTCGACGTACGCCAGGACGCGGAGAGCTTCACCGCCTGCGTGACCGGGGAGGGGGCGCTGGGCAGCTTCACCGGGCAACTCGACGGGAAACCGGTCGAACTGGCGCTGAGCCACTATCGCGGCCAGGTCGACGGCGGCGCCTTCGACCTGCCGGCCGGTGCCGACGTGGTGGACCGGCGCACCGCCGGCCCCTGACCGCCTCGTTCCTACCCCTCCAGCAGGGTGCGCAGGTGGCGCGGCGGCGGACTGCCGTGGGCGAGCATCTCGTCGTGCCAGTCGCGCAGCGGCACGTCGGGCGGGCGGGTGGCGGCGATCTCGGCCATCTCGCTGTAGCCGACGAAGTACGTCGACAACTGCGCCGAGGTCAACAGCGCCCGACGCCACTTGCCCGCCGCCTCGCCCTCCTCCTGGAAGCCTCGACCGGTCAGCAACGCCATCGCCTCGGCCTCGGGCAGCTCCTCGGCGTGGGTGAGCTGGTCGAGCAGGGCGTTGAGGGTCATCCGCAGCTGCATCTTCAACTGCTGCAACCGCACCGGGAGGCCGCCGAAGCCGCGACCGACCATCAGTTCCTCGGCGTAGACCGCCCACCCCTCCACGAAGGGACCCGACCGGACCAACGACCGCACCCGGGTGGAGCCGACGAAGCGTCGAGCGTGGGCGAGCTGGAGGAAGTGACCGGGCATCGCCTCGTGCACGGTGAGATTGCGCAGCATGTGGTCGTTGTATTCGCGGTAGAACGAATCCACCCGGCTCGCCGGCCAGTCCTCGGGTGCCGGCGCGATGCAGTAGAACGTCGGCACGTCCGCCGTCTCCAGCCCACCGGGCGCGTCGCAGTAGGCCACCGCGACGCCCCGGGCGAACGGCGGCATCACCTGGATGAGGCACGGGTCCTCCGGCACGCTCACCAGGTCGTGCGCCCGTACGAAGTCGCTCGCCTCGTCCAGCGTGATCGAGGCCAGGTCAACGATGGTGTGGTCGTCGGGGTGCTCGGCGGCGAGCAGGTCGAGTGCCCGGCGTACGGTCTCGTCGTCGGCCGGACCACCGACCAGCTCGACCGCCGCCGCGCGGATCTCCTCGGTGACCCGGTCGAGGTTCGCCCAGGCCCGGCGCTGGATCTCGGCGGCGCTCAGTTCGGTGTCGAGGGTGTGCCACAGTCGCGCCTCCCAACGCCGCCGCCCCAGCCGGGGATCACGGCCGGGCCCGCTGTCGGCCGCCAGACCGGTCCGCAGCCAGGCGACGAACTCGTCGAGCGCGGCCAGCGCCGCCGTCGCGGACGGCTCGATCCGGTCGACGGCGGCGGGAGTCTGCGCGAGCAGCGTGGGCACCTCGTCGCGGATCAGGGCCGCCACACCGGTGAACTGCCCGACCGCCGTCTCGGCGTGCACCCGGGGCATGTCGCGCAGCGTCGCGCGCGCGGTGGCCAGCGCGTCCGGCATGGCGGCGAGACGACCGGCGAGGGCGGTCAACCGCACGTCCACGGGGGCGTACGGGCGGGACAGCAGCGCGTACAGCAGCGGACCGGGGTTGTGCGCGAGCGGATCCCACTCGTGCGCCCGGATCTCGGTCAGCTCGAACAGTTCCTGGTCGACCAGGGCGGAGAGCAGGGCGTGGTCGACGCGTTCCTCGGCGTCGAGGACATCGGAGTCGATCTCGCACAGCGCGCTCGCCGCGTCGACCAGCATCGCCCGGTCTGCCGCGACCGCATCGGCCGAGTAATCCGGCAGCCGGTCGTCGACCCGATGGTCCCCCGCTGTCGCGGCGAGGTGAGGTCGGCTCCCCAGCAGCGCCTCGACAACCCGCTCCCCCACCACCCCGAACCGTTCCACCCCCCGACCCTACCCACCGACACCACCACTTGTTGATCAGAAAGTTCCCGCCTGGCGGAGTACCCGACCCAAGCCGAACCTCTCGGTCAACCAGGTGGGTTCTCGGCGGTGCGCAGGGTGTCCGCGTGCGCCAGGGTGACGCGGCGCAGAGCGGCCTCGGGATCCAGGTCGGCCGCGCGGGCCTGGGCGACCGCCGCCAGCAGCCGGGCGCCGAGGGCGGTCTCGGCGTCGGGTTGTGCCTGCGGTGACGGCAACGGCACGGTGAGCCCGGCACGCGCGGCGCGATCCAGGATCTTCGCCGCGAGGGCGAGCGCCGGTTGGCTCAGCGCGACCCCGTCGAGCACCGAATCGCGGGCCTTCTCGGCCTGCTTGATCCGCTCCCAGTTCGCGGTGATCTCCTCCAGGGTGCCCGCCTCGGCACCGGCGAAGACGTGCGGGTTACGCCGGATCATCTTGTCCACCAGCGCACCGGCCACGTCGTCGATGGTCCAGCGTTCGTCCTCCGGCAGCTCCTCGGCGAGCCGGGCGTGCAGCACCACCTGGAGCAGCACGTCACCCAGCTCCTCGCGCAGCGCGTCGGTGTCCCCGGCGCTGATCGCGTCGTACGCCTCGTAGCTCTCCTCCAACAGGTACCCGGCCAGGCTGCGGTGGGTCTGCGCCCGCTTCCACGGATCCCCGCCGGGCGACAGCAGCCGGTCGAGCACCGCCACCGCGTCGAGCAGGCGGGCCCCCGGCGGATCCCACGAGCCGTACATCAGCTCCAGCTCCGCCAGCCCCGGCTCCCGGGCCAGCCGCAGGCCCAACTCCCGGGCCAACGACTCGTCACCGGTCGGACCGGCCAACCAGACCACCGTGCCCCGCGCCGCAACCGTCTCCAGCAGCACCGGCACCGCGGGCCCGTCGAGCACCCGCACCTCGGCGCCCACCGTCCGCAGCGCCGTGGTCAGCTCGCTCTCCTCGGCGGCCAGCACCGGAGCCGCGCGTACGACATCCCAGGCGGCTGCCGTCAGCAGCCCGGCAGGCAACCGGGGTGAGGTCACCAGCAGGACGATCCGGGGCATGTCAGCCGTCGGTCGGTGGGGCCGGTTCGAGCCGGGGCTTCGGGGTGGAGACGTCGGTGACCGCGTCGGAGGCCGGCTCGCCCAGCGGCACCCCCACCGCGATGGTGTTGCCGGTGAAGCTCAACACCGGGAACACCAACGGCCGGTACCGGGGGTTGACCGTCACGTCGTACGTCTCGGCGGCCTCCCGCAGCGCGTTGCGGTTGGCCAGGGCCTGGCGCAGCTGCTCGCCGTCGAGCTGCCCGGCGGCCTGCTCCACGGTCACCTCGGGCGGCACCGCGCCGGCCCGCTTGCCGGCCGCGACCAGGTCGATCAGCTCCTGCTCGGTGGGGGCCACCGGAGTGCCGATCGGGATCGCCGACAGGCAGGTGTACAGCTCGGCGAGCTGCCGCACGTACCCGGTCTCGGGGTTCAGCCCGATGCTCCGCCCGACCTGCGCGGGATCGACCTGCCCCTGCGGCCGGTAACCCTTGTCGGCCGAGACCCGATCGCAGATCTCGGTGAGGACCAGGGTGCTCACCACCTGGCTGCGTCCGGGCAGCTGCGGCCCCTGACCGGGCGGCAGTTCGTCCTCCCCGGTCGGCATCGGGTTCTTCGCCGACGCGTCGTCGATGATGTCGGTGACCGCGTCCTCGGTGATGCGGTGGTCACCGACGTACGCGGCGACCCCGGGCTCGGAACGGCAACCGGTCAGGGCGACGAGGCCGATCGCCACACTGGCGACGGCGGCAAGACGGCGTGCACGCATGCCCGTCACTCTCTCATGCCCCGCCGCACCGAACCCTGACAGGTCCCCCGCACCCGCCGACCAGCGGCTCGACCATGCGGTCGCCGCCGCCTCCCGGCGGGTCAGCGGGGCGGCCTCGCCCGCCTCAACGAGGCGAGCCGGCGAGGGCGGGAGCACCGAGGACGTCGGAGAGCAACTGGGCGCACCACTCCAGCAGGGCCTGGTCACGCAGCGGCTCGCCACCGACCCTACGGGTGGTCGGGCGGGGCACGCTGACCTGGTCGAGGGCGGCCTTGTAGACCGAGTCGGGGTGGTAGCGCTTGAGTCGCAGCTGCTTGGAGTCCGGCAGCGGCAGCGGGCCGAAGCGGATGTGCCGCCCCTGCATGCTGACGTCGGTCAGCCCGTAGCTGCGGGCCAGCAGCCGGAACTTCGCCACCGCGATGAGGTTCTGCACCGGCGCGGGCGGCTCGCCGTAGCGGTCGGTCATCTCGGCGGCCACCTCACGCAGCCGCTCCTCGTCGCGGGCCTCGGCGAGCTTGCGGTACATCTCCAGGCGCAGCCGTTCCACACCGACGTAGTCGTGCGGCAGGTGCGCGTCCACCGGCAGGTCGATCTTGACGTCGGTCTCTTCCTCGGGCCGCTCGCCCTTGAACGCCTGCACCGCCTCGCCGACCATCCGCACGTACAGGTCGAACCCGACGCCCTCGATGTGCCCGGACTGCTCGCCGCCGAGCAGGTTGCCGGCACCCCGGATCTCCAGGTCCTTCATCGCCACGTACATGCCGGCACCCAGCTCGGTGTGCTGGGCGATGGTGGCCAGCCGCTCGTGGGCGTGCTCGGTGAGCGGCTTGTCCGGTGGATAGAGGAAGTACGCGTACGCCCGCTCCCGGCCCCGGCCCACCCGGCCCCGGATCTGGTGCAGCTGGGCCAGGCCGAGCAGGTCGGCCCGCTCCACGATCAGGGTGTTGGCGTTCGGGATGTCGATGCCGGACTCCACGATCGTGGTGCAGACCAGGACGTCGTACTCCTTCTCCCAGAAGCCGACCATGACCTTCTCCAGGGCGTCCTCGCCCAGCTGACCGTGTGCCACCGCCACCCGGGCCTCCGGCACCAGCTCCCGCAGTTTCCGCGCGGTCCGCTCGATCGACTCGACCCGGTTGTGCAGGTAGAACACCTGGCCGTCGCGGAGCAACTCGCGGTGGATGGCGGCGGCCACCTGACGCTCGTCGTACGCCCCGACGGCGGTGAGCACCGGATGCCGCTCCTCCGGCGGCGTGGCGATGGTGGACATCTCCCGGATGCCGGTGATCGCCATCTCCAGGGTGCGCGGGATCGGGGTCGCCGACATGCTCAGCACGTCGACCGCCGCCCGCATCGACTTGAGGTGCTCCTTGTGCTCGACGCCGAAGCGCTGCTCCTCGTCGACGATGACCAACCCGAGCGACTTGAACCGGGTGGCGGCCTGGAGCAGCCGGTGGGTGCCGATGACGATGTCGGCGGTGCCGTCGGCCACCATCGCCAGCGTCTGCTCGGCCTCCTTCGGCGTCTGGAACCGCGACAGCTGCCGGATGGTCACCGGGAACTGGCTCATCCGCTCGGCGAAGGTGTTGTAGTGCTGCTGCACCAGCAGGGTGGTCGGCACCAGCACCGCGACCTGCTTGCCGTCCTGCACCGCCTTGAACGCCGCGCGTACCGCGATCTCAGTCTTGCCGTAGCCGACGTCGCCGCAGATCAGCCGGTCCATCGGGATGCTCTGCTCCATGTCCCGCTTGACCTCTTCGATGGCGGCGAGCTGGTCGGGCGTCTCCTGCCAGGGGAAGGCGTCCTCCAGCTCCCGCTGCCACGGGGTGTCCGGGCCGAAGGTGTGCCCCTTGGACGCCTTGCGGGCGGCGTAGAGCTGGATCAGCTGGGCGGCGATCTCCTTGACCGCCTTACGGGCCCGGGCCTTGGACTTCTGCCAGTCCGAGCCGCCCATCTTGTGCAGCGTGGGCTGTTCCCCGCCGACGTAGCGACTGAGCTGGTCGAGCTGGTCGGTGGGGACGAAGAGCCGGTCACCGGGCTGGCCGCGCTTGCTCGGGGCGTACTCGATGACCAGATATTCCCGCGACGCCCCGTTGACGGTGCGCTGCACCAGCTCGACGTACCGGCCGATGCCGTGCTGCTCGTGCACGACGTGGTCACCGGCGCGCAGCTCAAGCGGGTCGATGGTGTTGCGCCGCCGACTCGGCATCTTGCGCATGTCCCGGGTGGTCACGCCCCGGCCACCGGTGACGTCGTTGCCGGTGAGCAGCACGAACCGGGCCGCCTCGTCGACGAAACCGCCGGTCAGGCTGCCGCAGGTGACCAGCAGTTCGCCGGGCGTGGGTGCGGTTGGCACCTGCTCGGTCAACCTGGCCCCGAGGCCACCGTCGCGCAGCACCTCGACGGCTCGCTGGGCAGGGCCGTGGCCCTCGAAGACCAGCGCGATGGACCAGCCCTCACCGGCCCAGCGCTTGAGGTCGTCGACCACCCGGGCGGTCTCGCCGTGGTAGAGCGGGGCGGGCTGGGCGGTCAGGGCCACCGCGATGGCGTCGTCGGGAGTGACGTCGACCGGCTCCGGCTCGTCCTCCCACGGCTGCCGTTGCGGCACCGCCCCCGCTTCGGCCAGCCCGAACGGAGACAGGGTCCACCAGGGCTGCCGCAGGGTCGCGGCGTGTGCGCGTACGTCGGCGAGGGTGTGGAAGGCGGCGGCGCCCAGGTCGATCGGGGCCTGGCCACCGACGGCGGCCGCCGCCCAGCTGGCCTGGAGGAACTCCTCCGAGGTACGCACCAGGTCGTGCGCCCGGGTGCGGATCCGCTCCGGGTCACAGAGCAGTACGTGGGTGCCGGCCGGCATGCAGTCCAGCAGCAGCTCCATGGAGTCCGCGCCGATCAGCGCCGGGGCCAGCGACTCCATCCCCTCCACCGGCACCCCGCCGGCCAGCTTGTCCAGGATCTCGGCCAGTTCCGGGTGCCGCTCGGCCAGTGCGGCGGCCCGTTCGCGTACCGCCGGGGTGAGCAGCAGCTCCCGACACGGCGGCGCCCAGAGCTGGGGAACCTGCTCGATGGTGCGCTGGTCGGCGACAGCGAAGGTGCGGATCTCCTCCACCTCGTCGCCCCAGAACTCGACCCTGCAGGGGTGTTCGTCGGTGGGCGGGAAGACGTCGAGGATGCCGCCGCGTACGGCGAACTCGCCCCGCTTGGTGACCAGGTCGACCCGGGCGTACGCCATGTCGGTCAGCCGCCGGGCCACCTGCTCCAGGTCGGCCTCGTCCCCGGCGGACAGCCGCACCGGCTCCAGGTCACCGAGCCCCTTGAGCTGTGGTTGCAGCACCGAGCGAACCGGGGCCACCACCACCCGCAGCGGGCCGGTGTGCCCGTGCGCGTCCGCCGAGTCCGGATGCGCGAGCCGACGCAGCACGGCCAGCCGCCGACCGACCGTGTCCGAACGCGGGGAGAGCCGCTCGTGCGGCAACGTCTCCCAGTTCGGAAAGAGCGCCACCTGTTCGGGTGGTAGCAGGCTGCCCAGGGCGGCGACCAGGTCCTCGGCCTCTCGACTGGTCGCCGTCACCGCCAGCACCGGCCGCCCCGCTCCACCCTGCTTGTCGGCGCCCTGCTTGTCGGCGTCGGTGGTGGGGTCGGCCGCGACGGCGGCGACCGCGAACGGGCGCAGCGCCGCCGGGGCGGTCAGGTCGAGCCCGTCGACCTGGGCCGCACCGGAGCGCGCCAGGTCACGGACGCGGGCCAGGCCCGGGTCGGCCAGGGCGGCGGCGAAGAGTCCGGTGAGCGCAGTCATGGTCACTTCCGAGGTGGGGACACGACGATCACCCCGCGTCCGGGCGAACGGGGGGTTATACCGGTCGACACTATCTCTCCTGCCCGACATCCATCCCTGCACCGGGCGACCCGACGCCGCGATGGTCCGCGTGCCGGAGGTGGTGCCGGCCCTGTCGACCTGAGAGCGCGGACGGTTCGGCGCGACAGCGCCGAGCAGGCACCCGGAGGCAGGCGGGCGCCGACGTGTTGACGCCGGTCCGCTGGCGTGATCGGCTACCGAACCATGAGCGGGGAACTTCGTCGAACCGATCAACATCGACGACACGAGCCCGGCGGCTGATGGTAAGCCCCCGCACCCTGCTGCCCACCGGGATTGGCACCATCTTCCCGGTCCGCGCCTCTGCCACCATCTTCCCGGTCCGCGCCTCTGCCACCATCTTCCCGGTCCGCGCCTCTGCCACCATCGACCGAAAGCGAGACAGGTGAGCACGACCCCGCCACCCGAATTCCCGCCGCAGCCGCCGCAGAGCGGCCCGCCGGCCGGCAACCCCCTCGGCCCGTACCCACCCAACTTCCTACCGCCGGGCAACCAACCGCCGGCGGGCGGTCAGCCACCGCCGGTCGTGCGGCGCATCCCCGAGGACCAACCCTTCGTCGTACGCCCCAACGTCACCAAACGGGGCCTGGTCTTCCTGGGTTTCGCGCTGCTGCTCATCGTGCCGATCACCTGCTGCTTCGGGGTTGGCGTCACGAGTTCGACCACGTCCGGCAGGGGATCGGTCCTCGCCGTGGTGGGCATGCTCGGTTGCCTGCTGGCCGCCGTCTGCCTGCCGCTGGGCCTCCAGCTGTGGCTGATCGGCACCGGCGGCCCGGTGCTGGCCCTGGGCCCGGCCGGTCTGTGGATCCGCACCCGGCCGACTCGGGGTCAGGCGATCTGGCTGCCCTGGGAGGGGGTCGCGCAAATCTCGCGCCGCCGGTGGAGCCTGGAGAAGATGCTGGTCGTCCGGCCGCACGATCCGAACGCCCTGGCGAACCTCGGCACGTACACCGCACTGGACTCCGGGATGTTGAGCGCCTTCTACGGCTCCGGGCTCGTCGCCACGTTGAACTTCGCCGACAAGTCCGAGGCCGAGATCCTGGCGGCCGTCGCCCATTTCAGTGCCGGTCGCTGCCCCCTCACCTGACACCCCTGCAGCTGTGCAATCTGACTTGGCCAGTTTCCTTTGATGCGCAATGTCCAAGATCGCGTAGGCCGACGTCGAAGACCAGGACCGCGGCCGGGGCGTACTCGGCGAAGGCTCGGCTGATCGCGGCGCGCTGCTTCCGGGCGTACGACAGCCCGTAGGCTGACGGTGTGGAACTCCTCGGACGCCCAGACGTTAGGAAGGGCCCCTTGTACAACGCCAGGCGTTAGTAAGGGGCCCTTCCTTGCACGGGGGGCGGCGCGGATACGATCGGAGGAAGTCGGACAGCGCTGTCCTTCGTACTGACGTGAGGAGCGCATGGTGACCGACCAGCACGATCACGACGGCCCCGACGCCGCCCTGCGCGCCGACATCCGCAGGTTGGGCACGCTACTCGGGCAGACCCTGGCTCGCCAGGAGGGCCGCCCGCTGCTCGACCTGGTCGAGGAGATCCGCGCCCAGGTCCGCACCGACGCCCCGGCCGCCGCCCGCCGGCTCGCCGGGCTCGACGTGAGCACGGGCACCAAGCTGGCGCGCGCCTTCTCCACCTACTTCCACCTGGCCAACATCACCGAGCAGGTGCACCGGGCCCGGGACCTGCGCCGCCGCCGGGCCGTCCAGGGCGGCTGGCTGGACCAGGCGGCCAAGATGATCGCCGAGCGCGGCGTGCCGGCCGAGGAGATCGCGTCGGTGGCCCGCCGGCTGGCGGTACGCCCGGTCTTCACCGCCCACCCGACCGAGGCCGCCCGCCGGTCGATCCTGTCCAAGCTGCGCGCGATCGCTGACGAGTTGGACGCCGAGACGGCCAACGCGATCCTCTACGGGGCCAGCGACGAGGGTCCGGCGAACCGGCGACTGGCCGAGCTGCTCGACCTGATGTGGCAGACCGACGAGCTGCGGTTGGATCGGCCCGATCCGACCGACGAGGCGCGTAACGCCATCTACTACCTGCGTGACCTCTACGCCGAGGCCGCTCCGCAGGTGCTCGACGACCTGGCCGAGACGCTGCGCACCCTCGGTGTGGAGACCTCCCCCACGGCCCGCCCGCTGACCTTCGGCACCTGGATCGGCGGCGACCGGGACGGCAACCCGTTCGTCACCCCGACGGTGACCCGCGAGGTGCTGGCCATCCAGCACGAGCACGGGCTGACCGCCACCGAGGCGGCGATGGATGAGCTGATCAACGAGGTGTCGGTCTCCCGCCGACTGCGCGGGGTGTCGCTCGACCTCTCCGCCAGCCTCGCCGCCGACCTCGACGCGCTGCCCGAGGTGGCACCCCGGTTCCGCCGGGTCAACGCCGAGGAGCCGTACCGGCTCAAGGCCCGCTGCATCCGCGCCAAGCTCGCCAACACCCGGGCCCGGCTGCGTCAGGGCACGCCGCATGTGCCGGGACGGGACTACCGGGGCTCGGCCGAGCTGATCGCCGACCTGGACCTGCTGCGCGCCTCGCTGGCCCGCAACTCCGGCCAGCTCACCGCCGTCGGTCGGCTCGCCTCGACCATCCGTACCGTCTCCGCGTTCGGCCTGCACCTGGCGACCATGGACGTCCGCGAACACGCCGAGAAGCACCACGAGGTGCTCAGCCAGCTGTACGCGGCGGTGGGCGAGGTCGACGACTACCCGGCGCTGAGCCGGCTGGAGCGCACCAAGCTGCTCGCCGACGAGTTGACCGGCCGACGACCGTTGTCGACGGCGGACACCCCGCTGAGCGAGTCGGCCCGCAAGACGTTCGACGTGTTCGCCACCATCCGTGAGGCGCAGGACCGGTTCGGCTCCGAGGTCATCGAGTCGTACATCATCTCGATGACCCTCGGTGTCGACGACGTGCTCGCCGCGGTGGTGCTCGCCCGGGAGGCCGGTCTGGTCGACGTGCACAGCGGCCGGGCCCGGATCGGTTTCGTGCCGCTGCTGGAGACCCCGGCCGAGCTGAACGCCGGTGGCGACCTGCTCGACGAGCTGCTGTCACTGCCCGCGTACCGGGCGTTGGTGGCCGCGCGGGGAGACGTGCAGGAGGTGATGCTCGGCTACTCCGACTCCAACAAGGAGGCCGGCATCACCACCAGTCAGTGGTCCATCCACCGGGCGCAGCGGGCACTGCGCGACGTGGCCGCCCGGCACGGGGTGCATTTGCGGCTCTTCCACGGCCGGGGTGGCACCGTCGGGCGCGGCGGCGGCCCCACGCACGACGCGATCCTGGCCCAGCCGTACGGCACCCTGGACGGCGCGATCAAGGTGACCGAGCAGGGTGAGGTGATCTCCGACAAGTACACCCTGCCCGCGCTGGCTCGGGAGAACCTGGAGCTGAGCGTGGCCGCCGTGCTCCAGGCGACGCTGCTGCACACCGCGCCCCGGCAACCCGCCGAGATGCTGGAACGCTGGGACGCGGCGATGGACGTGGTGTCCGAGTCGGCCTTCCGGTCGTACCGGTCGCTGGTGGAGGATCCGGACCTGCCCGCGTACTTCTGGGCCTCCACCCCGACGGAGTTGCTCGGTGCGCTGAACATCGGCTCCCGGCCCGCCAAGCGGCCGAACACCGGGGCCGGGTTGTCCGGGCTGCGAGCCATCCCGTGGGTGTTCGGTTGGACCCAGACCCGGCAGATCGTCCCCGGCTGGTTCGGCGTCGGCTCCGGCCTGGCCGCCGCCCGGGAGGCCGGTCTGGCCGACGTGCTGGCCGAGATGCACCGCAACTGGCACTTCTTCCGCACGTTCCTGTCCAACGTGGAGATGATGCTGACCAAGACCGACCTCAGCATCGCCCGCCGGTATGTGGAGACCCTCGTCCCGAAGAAGCTGCACCCGATCTTCGACAAGATCGAGCAGGAGTACGAGCTGACCCGGCGCGAGGTGCTGGCGGTCACCGACTCACCGGACCTGCTGGAGAACTCCCCGGTGCTGCAACGCACCCTTGCCGTCCGCGACACCTACCTGGAACCGTTGCACCACCTCCAGGTGGCGCTGCTGCGGCAGTACCGCGAGTCGGGGGCGGCCGGGCGTGCGGTGGCCACCGCGCCGGGTGGCCGACGGGCCCCCAACGACGGCACGGCCCTGGAGCGCGCCCTGCTCACCACGGTCAACGGCATCGCCGCCGGCATGCGCAACACCGGCTGAGCCACGCGCGGAAGCCACCCGGCACCCGTACGGGCGGGAAGGGCCTGTCTTTGGCAAGCTCATGAGGATGGAGCTCTCGACCCTCGCGGTTGTCGTCGTCTGTCTCGGTACCGGCGGCGCGGTCGGCTGGTTCGCCGCCCGAGCCCGCTCGGCGAGCGAGATCGCCCGGTTGGATGCCACGCTGCGCGCCACCCGCGAGGGCGAGGGGCGGCTGGAGCAGTCGATGCGCGCGCTGAGCTACGAGGCGACGGCCCAGTCGCAGGAGGCGGTCGCCCGGGCGGTGGCCCCGCTGCACGAGACGCTGCGGCGCTACGAGCAGCGGGTCGCCGACCTCGAACGGGAGCGGGTCGACGCGTACGCCGAACTGCGGGAGCAGGTGCGCTCGATGAGCGTGGTCTCCGGTGAGTTGCGTACGGAGACCAAACAGTTGGTGGCGGCGCTGCGCGCACCACAGGTACGCGGCCGGTGGGGCGAGCACCAGTTGCGCCGGATCGTCGAGGCCGCCGGCATGGTGGAGCACTGCGACTTCGCCGAGCAGGTCACCGCCACCACCGACCAGCAGACGGTACGCCCCGACCTGGTGGTCCGCCTGCACGGCGGCCGGAGCGTGGTGGTGGACGCCAAGGCGCCGTTCGACGCGTACCTCACCGCGATGGAGGCGCGCGACGAGCGGGGCCGGGACACCCACCTCGACCTGCACGCGAAGCACCTCCGGGCGCACGTCGACGCGTTGGCCGCCAAGTCGTACTGGGCCGCCTTCGAGTCCACACCGGAGTTCGTGGTGCTGTTCGTGCCGGCCGACCCGTTCCTGGACGTCGCCCTGCAACGCGATCCGACGCTGTTGGAGCACGCGTTCGCCCGCAACGTGGTGCTGGCCACCCCGGCGACCCTGGTCGCGCTGCTGCGTACGGTCGCCTGGTCGTGGCGGCAGGAGCAGTTGACCCGTAACGCGATGGCCGTGCACACACTGGCACGGGAACTGTACGGACGGCTGTCGACGCTCGGTGAGCACGTCGGCAAGCTCGGTGCCTCACTCGGTGGCGCGGTCACCGCGTACAACCGGGCGGTGGGCTCGTTGGAGGCCCGCGTCTTGGTGAGTGCCCGCAAGCTGGCCGAGCTGGGCGTGTCAGATCAGGAACTGCCCACGCCGGGGCAGGTGGAGTTGGCACCCCGGCAGCCGCAAGCGCCAGAACTGCTTGCGGAATCCACTCCAGATGATCGAAGTCGGTCCACCTGATGCCGACCTTTACCATCTTCGATATGACAATGTGCGTCTCGCGTATCACGAGATGGTCACAACGTACCTGCCGGTAGTGACATCGACGGGCGGCACCACGAAGGATTTCGCTCACGCGTGCCCTGCATCTGAGGGCGCCTGAGTTCTCTGGAGGAAAGAGAACGTGAGTAAACCCCGAAACCTGAGCCGGCGTACCTCTGCCGCGCTCTTCGCCTCGGTGATGGCGGCCAGCGCCGTGACCGTGGCGGGCGGTGCCGCCACCGCGAGCGCCGCTCCTGCCGGACCGGACGCCGCGCAGGCCACCCCCGCCGAGGCGTTGGGCCAGCACGACGCCAAGCTGCTCGCCGAGGCGGAGGCGAAGAACGCCCCCACCGTCACGATGATCGTCGCCACCGACAAGGGCAAGGCGAAGGACGTCGCCGACGACCTGAAGGACCTCGGCGCCGCCGTTACCGAGCGCTACGACACCATCGGATATGTGCTCGCGAAGGTGCCGACCAGCAAGGCGGTCAAGGCGGCCAAGCTGCCCGGTGTCGCCGCGATCGACCTGGACGAGGAGATCCAGCTCCCGGACCCGACGCCGGACGTCGCCCCGAACGGCAAGAAGGCCGACAAGCAGGGCAGCACGCTGCCCGGCCCGGGTGCCAAGACGAAGGCCGACAACCCGTACATGCCGACGAACGAGACCGGCGCGGTCAAGTTCGTCAAGCAGAACCCGAAGTGGGACGGCCGCGGCGTCACCATCGGCATCATGGACTCCGGTGTGGACCTGGAGCACCCCGCGCTGCAGAAGACCACCACCGGCGAGCGCAAGATCGTCGACTGGGTGACCGCCACCGACCCGTTCGAGGACCCCACCTGGCGGCCGATGATCAACCAGGTGACCGGGCCGACGTTCACCCTGGCCGGTCGCACGTGGACCGCGCCGGCGGGCAACTACCGGTTCAACCTGTTCAGCGAGAACATCACGAACAACAGCGACCCGGCCGGTGACGTCAACCGCGACGGCGACAACACCGACCAGTTCGGCATTCTGTTCGACCCGGCCACCAACAACATCTGGGTCGACACCGACCAGGACGGCGACTTCACCGACGAGGCCGTCATGCGGCCGTACAAGGAGAAGTTCGACGTCGGCTACTTCGGCACCGACAACCCCGACACTCCGGTCAAGGAGCGGATGTCGTTCGTCGTCGAGTACCGCAAGAACGTGGACACCACTCCGCTGGGCGGTCCCGGTCTGGTCGACTACGTCAACATCGGCATCATCGAGAGCGCGCACGGCACGCACGTCGCCGGCATCACCGCCGCCAACGACATGCTCGGCAACGGCGCGTTCGACGGTGCGGCACCCGGCGCCAAGATCGTTTCCTCCCGTGCCTGCTCCTGGGGCGGTGGCTGCACGGCCGCCGCACTCACCACCGGCATGGCCGATCTGGTGATCAACCGCGGCGTCGACGTGATCAACATGTCGATCGGTGGTCTGCCGGCGCTCAACGACGGCAACAACGCCCGCGCCACCCTCTACAACAACCTGATCACCACGTACGGGGTGCAGATGTTCATCTCGGCCGGCAACTCCGGCCCGGGCGTGAACACAATCGGCGACCCGTCGGCGTCGACCAATGTGGTCAGCGTCGCCGCCAGCGTCAGCAAGGACACCTGGCTGGCCAACTACGGCTCGGTGGTCAAGAAGAAGAACGCGCTGTTCAACTTCTCCTCGCGCGGCCCGCGTGAGGACGGTGGCGCCAAGCCGAACATCGCCGCGCCGGGCTCGGCCATCTCCACCACCCCGGTCTGGCAGGCCGGCAGCCCGGTCCCCGAGGCCGGCTACTCGCTGCCGCCGGGTTACGGCATGTTCAACGGCACCTCGATGGCCTCCCCGCAGGCAGCCGGCGCCGCCGCGCTGCTGCTGTCGGCGGCCAAGGCGACCGACCGGGGCGTCACCCCGGAGATGCTGCGCCGGGCGATCTTCACCTCGGCCAAGCCGATCGCCGACACCCCGACCTACGGGCAGGGCTACGGCATGTTCGACGTGCCGGGTGCGTGGAAGCTGATCAAGAAGGGTGTGCAGACCCGCTCGTACACCGCTGACGCTCCGGTCTGCACGCCGCTCTCCGGCATGCTGGCCACCCCGCACCGTGGCACCGGCATCTACAACCGCTGCGGTTCCGCAGACGGTGGCCAGAAGATCAACCAGTCGAAGTCGTACCAGGTCAAGCTGACCCGGACCAGCGGCCCGACCGGCAACGTGAAGCACAAGGTCGGCCTGCGCGGCAACAACGGCACCTTCTCGGCGCCGAAGGACGTCAAGCTGCCGCTCAACCAGACCGTCACCATCACGATCACCGCCAAGCCCAAGACCGCGGGCGCGCACAGCACGATCGTGACCGTCGACGACCCGGCCACCAACACGATCGACTTCGAGTTCTCCGCCGTCGTGGTGGCCTCGAACGACGTCAGCAAGCCCAACTTCACCTACTCGGCGCAGGGCTCGGTGGACCGGAACAACACCACGTCGTACTTCGTGACGGTGCCGCCGGGCGCCGGTGCGCTGCAGGTGAACCTCTCCGGCATCGCCACCGGCTCCCAGACCCGCTTCATCGCGTTCAACCCGTGGGGCGTTCCGGTGGAGAGCACCTCCAGCCTGACCTGCTTCACCAACTTCGCCAGCGCCTGCAACGCCTTCGAGCGTGACTACCAGAACCCGATGCCGGGTGTCTGGGAGATCGAGGTCGAGTCCCGGCGGACCTCGCCGGCGCTGAACAACCCGTACCAGCTCAAGGCACGGGTGCAGGGCGTCGCCGTCGAGCCGGCCGTGGTCGAACTGCCGGCGGTGACCGCCGGTACCCCGACCCCGGTCACCTGGTCGCTGGAGAACACCTTCGGCCCGGTCACGGTGACCGGCCAGGGTGGTCCGCTGGCCAGCTCGCACAGCGAGCGGCCGACCATCGCGGAGCACGCGGAGCAGGAGTTCACCGTCGAGGTACCGGCGGGAGCCACCAGCTTCACCGCCCGCATCGGCAACACCTCGAACGCCGGTGCCGACCTCGACCTGTTCGTCTACCGGGGCGGCGCCCTGGTGGCCTACAACGCCGACGGTGACTCCGAGGAGTTCGTGACCATCGCCAACCCGCCGGCGGGCACCTACACCGTCGTCGTCGAGGCGTACTCGGTCGACGGTGCCGGTGGCAGCACCGAGTACGACTACCGGGACTCGTTCGCCTCCCCGGCGCTCGGCACCCTCACGGCGTCGGGCGGCAACCTCGCCCTCGCCAACGGTGCCACCGGCACCATCTCGGGCTCGGTGACCGCCCAGTCCGCTCCGGCTGCGGGTCGCTCGCTCTTCGGTGAGCTGTCCGTGGTGACCGACGAAGGCGCGGTCGTCGGCCGCGGCGCGGTCTCGGTCGGCGCGGTGAACTGACACCATCGCAACAGGGAGGCCCGTCTCCGGTTCGCCGGAGACGGGCTTCCGTCTGTCTACCGAGGGTTGCCCGGCGCGGTCTCAGCCGCCCGGCATCCGTCAGGCCGGCTCGGCCCGTTGCGGGTAGCGGCCGACCAGACCCACCACGAGCAGCAGGTAAGCCACCAACTCGACCCCGGCGAGGACGGCCGGTCCGACGGCGGGCAGGCTCGCGGCGGCATGCGACGCGGCGGTGACGAGGACACCACGTCCGGCGTACGGCGGCAGCGCCAACGATTCCAGTGCGATGTCCAGATAGGTCAGCGCGACCGGCACCAGCAGGACGGCAGCACCGGCAGCGAGCCGGTGCCGGCGTTCGGCCAGCAGGGCAGTCAGCACGAGTGCGCCGAAGGCGAGTGCGAGCGGCACGAGCATGGCGGCGGCAACCTCCACGCCGGCCGGACCGGTAGCCGGGCGGTCAACGCGTACGCCAACAGCAGCAGCAGCAGCGCGGCCACCTCGGCCTGCCGCAGCAGGGGAACGCCGGTGAGGATGCCGAGGACGTGAACGGCGGCGAGTGCCCCGGCCGCCGCAGGAAGGATCGGTCGGTATCGCACCCGGGCATACTGCCATCAATCGATCACACCGTTGGCCGGTGCTGCCGCCGAGGATGCCCGGAGCCGCGCGTCAGCTGCGCTTGGCGGAGCTGACGACGAACGGGGTGCCCTGCTGGCAGGTGGACATCATGGTCGGGTCGGGACGCCCGGTCACGGTCACCGAGGCACCCGAGGTGAGCACGTCGCGGGGGCCGCCGAGCAGCAGGTAGCCGTCGAGTAGGAGGCAGCCGGGCTCGACACCGGACTCGACCCGACCGGTCAGGGTGATCTCACCGGTCGTCGGCGGCTTCGACGGGGCGCTCGGCCGCACCGTCGGTCGGGTGCGCGGTGCCGTCGGGTCCACCGGGTCGGAGGGCGAGGGTGCGGACAGGCTCGGGTCCGGGGTCGGCAACTCGGTCACCGGCGATGCTCCCGTCGGGGTGGGGGTGATGGTGTCATCCCCCGCGTCCTGACCGCCGCAGGCGGCGAGCGCCGTGCAGACGATCAGCGCGGTGGCGGCGATCCGAAGGCTCCTCATGCCAGCTCTGACGCACCGGCGCGGTGAACAGTTCCCATCGGCCTTCCCGGCCCTGCTCAGTCGCGGGCCGCCGCAGCGGCCTTCATGTCGCGCTTGAGCTCCTGCGGCAGCGAGAAGGTGAGCCGCTCGTTCGCGGTCACCACTTCCTCCACGTCGGTGAAGCCGCGCTCGGCGAGGTGCGCCAGCACCTCCTGCACCAATTCGTCCGGCACGCTCGCGCCGGAGGTCAGGCCCACCGTCCGCGCGTCGGCGAGCCAGGAGTCCTCGATCTCGTGGGCGAAGTCGACCAGGTGTCCTGCCCGAGCACCGCCGTCGAGGGCGACCTCGACCAGGCGTACGGAGTTGGACGAGTTGCGTGAGCCGACGACGATGACCACGTCGCACTGCGGCGCGATCTCCTTGATCACGTGCTGCCGGTTGCTGGTGGCGTAGCAGATGTCGTCGCTGGGCGGCGACTGGAGCATCGGCAGGCGCTTCTTGAGCCGGGCCACGGTCTCCATGGTCTCGTCCACCGACAGCGTGGTCTGCGACAGCCAGACGACCTTGTTCGGGTCCCGCACGGTGATCCGGTCGGCGTCCTCCGGGCCGTCCACCAGCTGGATGTGCTCCGGTGCCTCGCCGGAGGTGCCGATGACCTCCTCGTGCCCCTCGTGGCCGATGAGCAGGATGTCGTAGTCCTCGGCGGCGAACCGCTTCGCCTCGTGGTGCACCTTGGTCACCAGCGGGCAGGTGGCGTCGATCGCCTTGAGCGAGCGCTGCCTGGCCTGCTCGTAGACCTCCGGCGCCACGCCGTGCGCGGAGAAGATCACCGTGGCGCCCTCGGGCACCTCCTCGTTCTCCTCCACGAAGATGGCACCCTTGGCCTCCAGTGTCTGCACCACGTGCTTGTTGTGCACGATCTGCTTGCGGACGTAGATGGGGGCACCGTAGAGCTTGAGCGCCTCCTCGACGGTCTGCACCGCCCGGTCCACGCCCGCGCAGTAGCCGCGGGGCTTGGCCAGGAGCACGCGCTTGCCGGTCCGGGACGTCGCATCAACCTCAGTCACCCGCCCATCGTACGTGCCGGTGAAACACCCGGCAGTGGTCGCGCCCCCGCCCACCCCACGTCGAGCACCCCGTCGACACCCCGCGACACGCCGCACCGCAGGCGACAGCTTCATGATCAACGCTGCTGGTACGGGTGAGCCGTAGGGTGGTGGGGTGGTGGCTGGTGAGGGCGGGAAGAGCAGCTCGGAGGAGCCGTGGCCGGTACGCGTGGTCAGCCAGAAGATCGGTGCCTGGGTGGCCCGGCTCGGGTGGGTGTGGGTCGACGGGCAGGTGGCGCAGATCAGCCGACGGCCCGGCGCCAGCACCGTGTTCCTGACCCTGCGTGACCCGTCCGCCGACCTGAGCCTGACGGTCACCACCAACCGCGACGTCCTCGACTCCGGTGCGCCGGAGCTGCGCGAGGGCGCCCGCGTGGTGCTGCACGCCAAACCCGAGTTCTACGCCGCCCGGGGCACGCTCAGCCTGCGCGCGGACGAGATCCGCCAGGTCGGTCTCGGTGAGCTGCTCGCCCGGCTGGAGAAGCTCAAGAAGCTGCTCGCCGCCGAGGGGCTGTTCGACCGGGCCCGCAAGCGCCGACCGCCGTTCCTGCCGCAGCGCATCGGGCTGATCACCGGTCGGGCCAGCGCCGCCGAACGGGACGTGCTGACCAACGCCCGTCGCCGCTGGCCGGCAGTGGAGTTCCGCACGGTGAACGTGGCGGTGCAGGGACCGAGCGCCGTTCCCCAGATCGTGGACGCGCTCAGGGTGCTCGACGCGGACCCGAGCATCGACGTCATCATCCTGGCCCGTGGCGGAGGTGGCATCGAGGATCTGCTGCCCTTCTCCGACGAGGCATTGTGCCGGGCCGTCTTCGCGTGCCGTACGCCGGTGGTCAGTGCGATCGGCCACGAGACGGACGCACCGCTGGTCGACTATGTGGCCGACGTCCGGGCGTCGACCCCCACCGACGCGGCCAAGCGGGTGGTGCCCGACCTGACCGAGGAGGTACGCCTGATCAAGCAGGCGCGGCACCGGCTGCACCGGGCCGTACACAACCTCGTCGACCGGGAGTCCCACCGCATCGACGCGCTGCGCTCCCGGCCGGTGCTGGCCCGGCCACAGGTGATGGTCGAGCAACGGGCCGCCGACGTGGCCGCCCTGCGCCAGCGCGCCGGTCGCTGCCTGGATCATCGCCTCGCCATCGCCAGCGACGATCTCCGGCACAGTCTGGCCCGGCTGCGCGCCCTCTCGCCGGCCGCCACCCTCGACCGTGGCTACGCCATCGTGCAACGCGCCGACGGTCAGGTCGTCCGCGCGGCCGCCGAGGTGGCCGCCGGTGATCCGCTGCGGGTACGCCTCGCCGACGGTGAACTGTCCGCCACGGTCGACACCTGACCCGGACGGTGGTGCGGTCGTCCGGGGTGTCGGGTGGTTGTGCTGAGATGGGTGCGATGACTGACGAGAAGACCAGCGGGTCGGACGAGCGGCTCAGCTACGAGCAGGCCCGCGCCGAACTAGCGTCGGTGGTGGAGCGGCTGGAGGCTGGCGGCACCTCGCTGGAGGAGTCGCTGGCGTTGTGGGAGCGCGGCGAGGCGCTGGCGGTCGTCTGCCAGCGCTGGCTCGACGGTGCCCGGGCCCGCATCGACGCCGCCCGGCCCGACCCGGCGACCTGACCCGGCCGAGCGCCGCCCGGCCCGACCCGGCGAGCTGACCGGGCCGAGCGGGCGTCGCCACGGCGTCCACCACGCCCCGGGCTCAGTCGAACAGCTGGTACAGCTCCGGCGGAGCCTCGACGACCTGGTCGGGCGTGGGCTTGGTCGCCTCGGTCGCGTTGCCGTAGTCGGAGTACGTCACCTTGATCTCCTGCCCGGCGGCCCGGCCGGCCTCCGGCAGCCGGATGACCAGCTCGGTGAGTCGCCCCTGAGCGTCGGTCGTCGCGGTGAACGGCACGGAGTTCGCCTCCGCGCCGAGCGTCGTGATCAAAGTCGGGTCGAGCGACCCGGCCTCGGCCGCCTTCGACAGGTCGAGGGTGCCGCTGTACGCGCCCTCACCGGTCCGGCTGACGTCGGTGACCGCCTGGGTCAGTGCCTCGCTGCCGGCCGGGTCGATCTTGTCGAAGTCGAAGCCGAGGCTGCGGTTGCCCCGGATGCGGTTCTGGTCGAGGTGCTGGTACTTGCCGAGGTTGAGTCGGTCCACCCCGGGCACGCTGGTGGCCGCCTGGCCCTTGAGGTCCAGCTTCACCCAGCTGTCCGGCTTGGCGTGGACGAGATCGAGGCCGATCGCCAGGTCGTCGGTCGGCTCGCCGAGGCGTAGCCGGATCTCCGCGCTCTGGCTCGGCTGGTGCACCTGCCCCTCGGCGGTCGAGCCGGCACCGGACATGCTGAACCGGAAGTTGCCGTTGCGGATCTCCCGGGTCGAGTCCAGCAGCGCCTGCTTCGCGTCGGCGTCCGCCTCGGGGGCGGCACCGCTGGCGGTGACGGACGGCGTGGCGGTCGGCCCAGCGTCACCGGTGGTGGTGCAGGCGGCGACTCCGGGCGTGAAGATGGCGACGGCCACGAGGCCGGCGCTCAGTCGTCGAACGGTCATCGGTGTCTCCCAGCAGGGTCATCCGGCGCGTTCTCGCCCCGGAGGCTGCTCTCCTCTGTTCCCTGCCACCCGCCCGCGCAATCACCCGGCCCCGGACGCGTCCCCGACCCCGGTCGCCGGAACGCGAAGCGGGGGTGGGCTTGCGCCCACCCCCGCAGCACTGCCGTTGGACCTACTTGAACATCTCGTAGGTCTGCTCGTTCGCCTCGATGACCTGGTCCGCCGGGGGCTTCTGCGCCTCCGTCGCCGAACCGTAGTCGCCGTAGGTGATCTTGACGTCCTGCGCCTTCGCCTCGCCAGCCGCCGGGATGGACAGGACCAGCTCGTTGATCCGGCCCTCGGCGTCCAGCTTCGCGGTGAACGGGACCGACTTGGCCTGGTCGCCCAGTTCCTTGAGCAGGTCCTGGTCGGCCGCGACCGAATCCTCAACCTTGGTCAGGTCGAAGGTGCCGCGGTAGGTGCCCTCGCCGGTCTTCTCCACGTCGACGAGGCCGTCGAACATGCCCTTGGCGTCGGTCGGGTCGGTGCCGTCCTTGAAGATGTCGAGGTTCTTGGCGCCCTTCGCCTTGGCGGCGTCGAGGTGCTGGTACTTGTCCTTGAAGGCGTCCATCCCGGGGATGCCGGCGAAGAGGTCGCCCAGGTCGACCTTCACCCAGGTGTCCGGCTGGATCTGAATGAGGTCGAAGTCCATGGTGAAGTCGTCGCCACCCACGGTCATCGTCATCTGAGCGCTCTTGCTGGGCTTGTGCACCGTGCCCTTGCCCGACATCGAGTCAGCCTCGATGGAGAACGTGAAGTTGCCCTCCTCCAGCCCCTTGGTGGAGGCGACCAGCGCCGCCTTCGGGTCGGACGGAACGCCCGCGTCGGACGCCGTGGAGGACGAGTCGCCGCTGGAGTTGTTGCAGGCGACGAGGGCGGGAACGAGCAGCGTGGCGGCGATGAGGCCGACGCTCCACCGTCGAATGTTCACAGATTGTCTCTCTTCAAGCCGGGAATCCTGGCCGGTCGAAACCGGCAAGGCATCGAACCCGGGGAGCGTAGCGGACCCGACCGACAGAAAGGGGGCACCACCGCCGATCGGAGCGCCCCCGGGGCCGTCCCGGGCGCGGCCGGATCAGTCCACGGCAATGGCGAGGGCCCGCAGCTCGTTGTCCCGGGCGTCGCCGACGACGATCACCGTACGCTCCGGCTGGAGCAGCACCAACGCCTGCTCGTTGCCCCGGGCCGTGTAGCGCTGCCAGGTGCTGGACCCGAGGTCGGTCTGCCCCTGCGGCCGCCCCTCTTCGGTCAACTCGATCGGCAACAGCCGCTCCGGCGGCACGTCGCTCTGCACGAGTTGCAGGCCCCGCCCCTCGGGGGTGACATATCCCACCCGCAGGACCGCCCCGCCCTCTGCCGTGCGGTAGCTCGCGCGTACGGTGCGCCACCCGTCGCCCAGTGCGGCCGGTTCGCTCACCGGGAACGCACCCGCCGCCCTCGCCTGCTCGAAGGCGGGCGTGGGATCGACAGTGGTCGGCTGGTCCCCACCGAGGAAACCCCGGTAGAAGGCGAGCAGCAGGACGATCGGGATCAGCAGCACCAGCAGCGAGATCGCCATGTCCCGGGGGGACCGGTCGGATTTCACGGCGGCGGGCGGCGGCACGGGTTGGTCGGCTGCCCCCGGCGTCGCCCCGGACTCCGCAGCGGGTGCGGGCCCAGGCTGATCAGCGGGTACGCGGTCGGCAGGCTGTGCAGGTTCCACCCCGCCATTCTGGCAGCCGCCCGACCGGCGGTATCCCTCCCATCACCGCCCCGGCCCGGCCGCGCGTCCGCCATCGTGTGAGGATCAGGACCGAAGCCGGCAGCGCCGGCCCGCCCCGCACCGCCGCGAGGAGGAGCCGTTCACATGACCACTACCAGGACGCGAATTCCCCAGAACCTCGACCGCAACCTCGCCCTCGATCTGGTCAGGGTCACCGAGGCGGCAGCGATGGCCGCCGGCCGGTGGGTCGGCCGGGGTGACAAGGAGGGCGGCGACGGCGCCGCCGTCGACGCCATGCGCAAGCTGATCAACTCGATCCCGATGAAGGGCGTCGTGGTGATCGGCGAGGGCGAGAAGGACAACGCCCCGATGCTCTTCAACGGTGAGGAGGTCGGCGACGGCGACGGCCCCGAGGTGGACGTCGCGGTCGACCCGATCGACGGCACCACCCTGATGAGCAAGGGGATGCCGAACGCCCTCGCGGTGCTGGCGGTGGCCGAACGGGGTGCGATGTTCGACCCGAGCGCGGTCTTCTACATGGAGAAGCTCGCCGTCGGCCCGGCGTACGCGGACGTGGTGGACATCGAGGCCGGCACCGTGGAGAACCTGCGCCGCATCGCCAAGGCCAAGGGCACCAGCGTCTCCGAGGTCACCGTCTGTGTGCTCGACCGGTCCCGGCACGACGGCCTGGTCGACGAGATCCGCCGCACCGGCGCCGGCATCCGCTTCATCTCCGACGGCGACATCGCCGGTGCGATCGCCGCCGCACGGGGAGAGTCGGACGTCGACGTGCTGATGGGCATCGGCGGCACCCCGGAGGGGATCACCGCCGCCTGCGCGCTCAAGTGCATGGGCGGCATGATGCAGGCCAAGCTCTGGCCACGGGACGACGCCGAACGCGAGAAGGCGATCGCCGCCGGCCACGACCTGGACCGGGTACTCACCACCGACGACCTGGTCACCGGCGACAACTGCTTCTTCGTGGCCACCGGCATCACCTCCGGTGACCTGCTGCGCGGGGTGCGGTACCGGGCTGGCGGGGCGTACACCCAGTCGATCGTGATGCGCTCCAAGAGCGGCACGATCCGGGTGATCGACTCGTACCACCGGTTGGAGAAGCTGGCGCTCTACTCGGCGGTGGATTTCGACGGCCGACCGCTGGACGAACAGGCTTGAGCACCCTGACGGCGACCCGGCCGACGGTGTCGGCGGGTCGCCGGCTCGGCGCGGTGGCGCTGGCGACCGTGGCCGGGGTCGGGGTGGCGACGCAGTCGCGGATCAACGGCGAGTTGGGCGTACGCCTCGGCGACGGGCTCGCCGCCGCCGTCATCTCGTTCGGATCGGGCCTGGTGCTGTTGCTGGTGCTGGTCCCGGCCACCGCTGCCGGGCGGCGCGGGCTGGCGACGCTGCGGACCGCCCTCTCCCGGGGGACACTTCGCCCCTGGCAGTGTCTCGGCGGCGCCTGTGGCGCGTTCCTGGTGTTCAGCCAGGGGGTCACGGTCGGCACCCTGGGAGTCGCGGTGTTCACCGTGGCGATCGTGGCCGGCCAGTCCGCCAGCAGCCTGCTCGTCGACCGGGCGGGGATCGGCCCGGGTGGCCGCCGCCCGGTGACCGTCGCCCGGTTGGCCGGCGCGGTGCTGACCGTGGTCGCGGTGCTGGTGGCGGTCGGCGACCGGATCGGTCAGCCGGCGATCCTCGGTCTGGCGGTCCTGCCGCTGCTGGCCGGGGTGGCGGTGGCCTGGCAGCAGGCGGTAAACGGCTGGGTGCGGGTGGCCAGCGACAGCACGTTGACCGCCACGCTGGTGAACTTCGCCGTCGGTACGGCGGTGCTCCTGGCCGCGTTCGTGGTCAGCCTCGCGTTCCGGGGCCTGCCGCCCGGCGGGCTCCCCTCCGATGTCTGGCTCTACCTCGGCGGACCGGTCGGCGTCACCTTCATCGCGGTGGCCGCCGCAGTGGTCCGCCTCACCGGCGTGCTGCTACTCGGCCTGGCCACCGTCTCCGGACAGGTGGTCGGTGCGGCGCTGCTGGACCTGCTGCTGCCCGCTGCGGCGCGGCCCGACGGGACCACCCTGCTCGGCGTCGTGCTGACCCTGGCCGCCGTGGCGATCGCGACGCTCGGCGGACGGGTCAGGGCATGGTCATCGAGGACTCGGAGCGGTACGGCCCGTCGAGGTCGGACCGGCGTCGACGGAAGATGATCGCCGCCACGATGCCGCCGAGCAGCCCGAACAGGTGCCCCTGCCAGGAGATCCGTTCGTCGGTGGGCAGCACCCCGGCCAACTGGCCGCCGTAGAGGAGCCCGACCAGCAGGAACACGGCGAAGTTCCACCAGCTCCGCTCGAAGATGCCCCGGGTGAGCAGGATCCCGAGGTAGCCGAAGATCACCCCGCTGGCTCCGACCACGATCGTGTTGGGCGAGCCGGTGAACCACACGCCGAGCCCGCTGACCAGGACGATCACCAGGGTGGACCAGAGGAAGCGCCGAGCGCCCGCCGCCAGCACGAAGGTGCCGAGGAGGATCAGCGGGATGCTGTTGCTGTAGAGGTGGTCGAACCCGTGGTGCAGGAACGGTGAGAAGAAGACGCCGTCCAGCCCGTCGAGGCGCTGCGGGATGATCCCGGCTGCGGAGTCGAACCCGGCGCCGAGCCAGACATCGAGACCCTCGATCAGGAAGAGCACCGGCACCACCGCGCACATGGCGACGAACGCCCGACCGATGGACGCGTAGAAGGCTACGGTGCCGAACCGGTAGGGGTCGCCACTTCCGGGGAGCAGGGTCACCCGTCAACAGCTATCAGCAAACGCGGGCAGCCGCCACTCTTCCCGAGACGCGACACAGCGGCGGGGTGCGTTCGTCCGCGCCCCGCCGCTGTGATTCGGCTCAGTAGTAGCCCTTGTTCTGCGAGTGTGTCCACGCCCCGCAGGGGGTGCTGTATCGACCCTTGATGTAGCCGAGCCCCCACTTGATCTGGGTGACCGGGTTGGTCTCCCAGTCCGAGCCGACCGAGGCCATCTTGCTCCCCGGGTACGCCTGCGGAATGCCGTACGCCCCGGAGGAGCGGTTACGGGCCTTGTGGTTCCAGCCGCTCTCCTTCTGCCAGAGCTTGTCCAGGCAGGGGAACTGGTCGATCTTGAAGCCCGCGTCGATCATGAGTGCGCAGCCGACCTTCCGGTTGCCGCTGTACTCCTCGCAGGACTCGGGGATCGGCCCGTCGTACGGCTTCGCGGCTCGGGCGGCGGCCTCCTTGGCAGCCTTCTCGGCGGCCTTCCGGCGGGCTGCCTCCTCGGCCTTACGGGCCTTCTCGGCGGCGGCCTTGGCCTGCTTCCGGACCTCGGACGCCTGCTGACGGGCGGTGCGGACCTGGCGGGAGACCGTCTCCTCCTGCCGGTACTCGACGTTGACGTCGATCTCGCTGACGCTGCCGGCCACCTGCTGCTGGCCTGGATTCGAGCGTTGCGACTGGCGGTCCTCGCTCAGGTAGAAACCGCCGGCTACACCCACCGAGAGCAGCGCGACGGCTGCGGTGCGGGCGGCGAACCGGCTCCACGGCCGACTCACGAAGTGATCCCTTCGTCGGGTTCAGGGACGCGGCGCGCAGCGACCGCACTGGGTCGTGACGCGCCACGGGCGCCCGTGGCCGGCTTGCCGGCCACCGTGGACGCACCTGTCGTATCCCGGCGTCCTCCGTCGTCCTGGTGGCGACGAACGATCACCGACGATGCGGGAGGTGCGTGGGCGCCCGTGGGACACAATCGCGCACAGTGAGGCGGTTGGGAAACCACGGACCCCAATTGTGACGTGGGTCACGCCATATTTCCCTGCGAAACGCCCAAACCGCCCGTCAGGTCGGGATGTCCTCCAACAGGTCCGTCACCATCGCGGCGATAGGCGAGCGCTCCGAACGGCTGAGCGTCACGTGCGCGAAGAGCTGATGACCCTTCAGCGCCTCGATCACGGCGGTTACCCCGTCATGGCGCCCGACGCGCAGATTGTCCCGCTGCGCGACATCGTGGGTCAGCACCACCCGGGAGCCCTGACCGATCCGGGAGAGCACGGTCAGCAGCACACCGCGCTCCAGCGACTGCGCCTCGTCGACGATGACGAACGCGTCATGCAAACTGCGGCCCCGGATGTGGGTCAGCGGCAGCACCTCCAGCAGACCGCGTGAGGTGACCTCCTCCAACACGTTCTCGTGCACCACCGCGCCGAGGGTGTCGAAGACCGCCTGCGCCCAGGGCGACATCTTCTCCGCCTCCGAGCCGGGCAGGTAACCCAGTTCCTGCCCGCCGACGGCGTACAACGGGCGGAAGACGATCACCTTCTTGTGCCGGCGACGTTCCATCACCGCCTCCAACCCCGCGCACAGCGCCAGGGCGGATTTGCCGGTGCCGGCCCGACCACCGAGCGAGACGATGCCGATCGACTCGTCGAGCAGCAGGTCGAGCGCGACCCGCTGCTCGGCCGAGCGCCCGTGCACGCCGAACGCCTCCCGGTCACCACGCACCAGCCGTACGGTCTTGTCCGGCAGCACCCGGCCGAGCGCCGAGCCTCGCGACGAGTGCAGCACCAGCCCGGTGTGGCAGGGCAGACCCGCCGCCGCGTCCACGTCGATGGCCTCTCCCGCGTAGAGCCGGGCGATGTCGTCCTCGACGAGTTCCAGCTCGGCCATTCCCGTCCAGGTCGGGTCGCTGGCCTGGCCGTGCCGGTACTCGTCCGCGCGCAGCCCCACGGAGGCGGCCTTGACCCGCAGCGGCATGTCCTTGCTGACCAGGGTCACCTCCCGCCCCTCAGCGGCGAGGTTCAACGCGACGGAGAGGATCCGGGCGTCGTTGGACTCGTTGCGGAAACCCGGCGGCAGGACGCCGTCGTCGGTGTGGTTCAGCTCCACCCGCAGCGTGCCGCCGACGTCGTTGGCCGGCACGGGCCGGTCCAGCCGGCCGTGTCGCACCCGCAGTTCGTCCAGCATGCGCAGCGACTGTCGGGCGAACCACCCCAGCTCCGGGTGATGCCGCTTGCCCTCCAGTTCGGAGATCACCACCAGCGGAAGCACCACCTCGTGCTCGTCGAAGCGGTGGAACGCCGCCGGGTCGCTGAGCAGAACGGAGGTGTCCAGCACGAAGGACTGGCCCGCTGGGCGGGGCTCCCGGGGATCGGCCGAACCGGCGGCCGCCGCACGGCGGCTCCGGGTGCTGCGGCGGGTCGTGGTAGTCGCGGCCGGGCCCTGGTCGGCACCGGCGGTCGTACGGCGAGTCGTCACAGGCCTGCTCCGGCGGATGGGCACCCGGCCACCCGCGGTCCGCCTCCTCCGGATGCCCGGCTGACACGGGGTCGGATGCGGGCCCCGTGCGCGAGGTCGCAGGCCGGGCGGGCCGGCTGGCTCGGGACAACCCCGCGCCATGCCTAGACGCTAGCTCCCCGCACCCGTCCCGGCTAGTGCGTCTCCTGGACACCGCACCGGGCCACGCCTCCCGGCCGCGCCGGATCCCTGGTGACGATCTGCGGCCGGACGGCGTCGGCAACCGGCGGCGTACGGCGTAGCACTGGCCGCCAGCAGGGGTGAACCGGCCGGGATGCATGCCCCCTGCGCGCATCCCGGCCGGTGGGACCACCGCCACCGGTCTGACGTGGCCCCGCGGCACCACCTGCGAAGAGGCGTACGCGCCGCGCGTGTGGACGGGCCGGAGCCCGTCGACCGGTTCAGCCGGTCCGTCGGACGAGGGTGCCGGTCGGGTGCCGCCCGGTGATCGAGGCGGCCGGCTCCGCGAAGGACGAACCGGTGTACGTGGTGCCTGGACGGGCCCCGGAACCCTGCTCGATCTCCCCAGACGGTCCGTCGGACCGCAGGGCCGCCGGTGGCGGGCAGGTGCCCCGGGGCGGCAGGGGGTTCGCAGTGGCCGAGACTCGGGCGGCAGGTGACGGACGTGCCGTGACGGCGAGGGCGGAGGCGATGGCCGCCTGGGCGTCCCGGCGACGCCGGTTCCACGCGCCGCGATCCCCGTCGAAGTAGCCCTGCCGGTAGCCGAACCGATAGCCGATCCGGTAGCTGAGCTGCCCGTGCAGCCGCCCTGCCGCGTAGCTCGTCGCGGCGAGTACGAGTACCAGGAAGATCGCCAGGAATGGACTCATCCGGCGGCTCCGGTTCCCCGCGCGACCGTCATCGCTCCTCCGGTTCGATGGTGGTGGGGTCGGCCATCAGGAGTCGGTCGAGGTCGTCGGTGCCGATCTCCTCTACCAGCTCGACGCTGATCCGGCAGCCGTCCATCACCACCTCGGCCATGGAGGAACGGCGGATCTCGCCGCCGGCGTCGTAGACCCGCACGCTCAGTTCCGGGCAGCCGAGGTGGGTCCGCCAGGCGTTCCATTCGGCTCGATCACCGACGCTGAGCGAGAGGTAGCGGCAGCCGCGGGCGAGGTAGAGGCGCCATGGCGCACTCAGCCCGGCGGCAACCCCCTCGGCCACCAGGCCGAACGCCTGGGCACGGGTTGCGAGTTCGGTCACCGCGTCCCCCTCGCACCGGGCGCGTGACGCAGGTGAGCACTGATCGTCTCATGCACGTGACACACCGTAGGTTGTCCCATGAACGTGACAGTATCAGCTTTTCGTTCGTTTGCCCCTACACCTACGTACATCTATCCTGCCCAGGTGGCACCCCTCAGGAAGAGTGCTGGACCCCCCTCCGGCCACACTGCAATGACGTCACGCAAGCGTGACAAAGGCGTGGCAGGCACCGTTACCCGGGCGCAGCGGCCGTACGGTCACGAGGTGACCGAGACGACCAGCGCGCGGAAGATCGCCTTCGCCACCTTCGTCCGGCGCGCCCTCGACGAGGCCCGCGCGACCCGGGCCTGGAGCGGCACCGAGGTCTCCCGACGCACCGGCGTCTCCCGACAGACCATCAACCGGTGGGTACGCGGTGACTGGGCCAGCGACCCGGAAGCCGAACGGGTGGTGGCGTTCTGCGAGGGCCTCGGGCTCGACCCGGCCGCGGCCTTCACGGCGCTGGGCTGGGACCGGACAGCCTCCCGCCGGAGCGCGCCGTCACCACCACCGATGGACCCCGACGTCGAGGCGCTGCTCCGCCGGCTGGTCGACCCGGCCGTCTCGGACGCGGAGAAGTTCCACATCCGAGAAACCATTCGTTACCTCGCATACCGCCCGACGCTGCCGCTCGGTGTCCGGAAACGAGGAGAAGCCGCCAGCTAGTTCCTCAGATGGCGAAAGAACGGCAGGTCAACCTCATTCGTTTCGCTTCGGGGCGGGATCGGGCGCGCTAGCGTCCGTGTTTGTACTGCTTGGGCTCGTCGTCGGCGGGGGGACGGGACAAGGCCGAACCCAGCCCTGCGGGACAGAAAGGGGTCGCTCCATGACCCTGAAATGGTTGGCTGTCGTGGTCGCGACGGTCTCCGTGACGCTGTGCGTCACCGGGAACGCGGTGACCCTGACCCTGAACGGCGGGCAGCTTCCGCTGCTCGTCAACCTCTTCGCGCTCGCCACTGCGGGCACCGCGATCGTGCTGGCCGTCGTCGCCGAACTACACGAGCGGCTCAACGATCGGCTCACCGCGCTCACCGAGTTCCTGGTGGAGCGGTTGCGGGAGATCGAGGCACACACCGGCGACCGGAACTCCGGCTTCGTGGAGGGCTACCTGCTCAGTCACGGGCAGGACGCGGCGGTGGTGCCGTTCGGACGCCGGGGACGTGGAGCCGCCGAACGCTGAATCCATTCACTTTCACGCCGCATTCACGTCAGGATTGACCGGCCGAACCCGGGGTACGCTGTCGCGCGTGCCGCCGTTAAATCTGGGCAACCAGCAGCCGAAGACTCCGCTGAACGCCGACCATGCCTGGCGGGCGACCGCCGACCGGGTCGCCGAGACCGTCCTCTTCTTCGACTTCGACGGAACCCTCGCGCCGGTCGCCGACGACCCGACCCAGGTGCAGCCCGCACCGAAGGTGCTGGCCGCCATCGAGGCGCTCGCCCCGGTCGTACAGCGCGTCGCGATCGTCTCGGCCCGGCCGGTCGACTTCCTGCGCGAGCACTTCGACGGGCTCAGCGGCGTCGACCTGTACGGGCTCTACGGCCTGGAACACAGCCATTCCGGCGGCGACACGGTCACCGAGCCGGCCGCCCTGCCGTGGGTGCCCACAATGGCCGAACTCGCCGACGTGGCCCGCGCCGAACTACCGCCCGGCACCCTCGTGGAGTACAAGCGTCTCTCCGTCGCCCTGCACTGGCGGACCACGCCGCACCTCGCCGCCACCGTCGAGCAGTGGGGACGCGACCAGGCCGAACGCCTCGGTCTACGGGTGCAGGTCGGCCGGATGGTCCTGGAGATCAAGCCGCCGGTCGACCGGGACAAGGGCATGGTGATCGACGAACTCGTGCAGGGAGTACGCGCGGCCTGGTACTTCGGTGACGATGTCTCCGACATCAAGGCGTTCGCGGCGCTACGCGCCCGCGCTGCGGCCGACCCGGACTTCATCGGTGTCTGCGTCGCCGTCGCCAACCCGGAGACCGGCGACGAGGTCGCCGAAGCCGCCGACCTCACCATCGACTCCCCGGCCGACCTGGGTGACTTCCTCACCGAGGCCACCCACCGGCTCAGCTGAGCGAGCGAGCCGCGCCGGGTCTCAGACCCCGTAGCGGCGCTGGCGGGTGGCGTAGGAGCGCAGCGCGCGAAGGAAGTCGACCCGCCGGAACTCGGGCCAGTTCAACTCGCAGAAGTAGAACTCCGAGTGCGCCGACTGCCAGAGCATGAAGCCGGAGAGCCGCTGTTCCCCGCTGGTCCGGATGATCAGATCCGGATCCGGCAGTCCCCGGGTGTACAGGTGCTCGGAGATGTCGTCGACGTCGAGCGATCCGGCCAGTTCCTCCAGCGTGCCACCGTTCGCCGCGTGCTCCAGCAGCAACGAGCGCACCGCGTCGGCGATCTCCCGCCGGCCGCCGTAGCCCACGGCGATGTTGACCTGAGCGCCGCCGGTGCGCTGCCGGGTCCGCTCCTCGGCAGCCTTGAGCGCGTTCGCATGGTGCGCCGGCAACACGTCCAGCGCACCCACCATCCGCAGCCGCCAGGGGTTGCCCTCCTCGGCCAGTTCGGTGGTGAGGTCCTCGATGATCTGGAGCAGCGGGTCCAACTCCGTCGCCGGGCGCGAGAGGTTGTCCGTGGAGAGCAGCCACAGCGTGATGTGCCCGACACCCGCAGCGTCACACCAGCGCAGCAGCTCCTTGATCCGCTCGGCGCCCCGCCGGTGCCCGTCGTTCGGATCGACGAACCCCATGTCCCGCGCCCACCTGCGGTTTCCGTCACACATCACACCCACGTGGCGGGGCACCGGTCGGCCCGCGAGCTTGGCCGTGAGCCGCCGCTCGTAGACGGAGTAGAGAAGTTTCCGCAGAGTCATCACCTAGCAGGGTAGCGAGCCGCCGCGTGGATCCGTGTGCCGGTGGCCGATGCGCGCCTGCCGGCACTTCAAGATCCGAACAACTTCAGGGAAGTTGCTGGCTCCGCCTCGGGCTGAGGCAGCAACACCAGGGAAGTTGTCCGGATCTTGAGGCCGGGTTAGGGGTGGGTGCGGGCGGCGCGGCGGATGGCGTAGACGGTGAGGACGGCGGCGACTACCAGCGGCGCACCGTCGCGTACCAGGCCGTCGACGCCGAGCAGCCACCAGCACAATGGCAGGTCGACGGCGAGCACGACGACGGTGACGACGACGAGCAGCGTGCCCGCCCACCGCCGCCCACGCATCAGGAACGCGGTGCAGAACAGCACCAGGTAGCTGGTCGCGATGCCGGCGCCCAGCCAGAACAGCACGGCGGGCACGGCGATCAACCGCCCGTCCAGGATCGCGGCGGTGGCGACCAGGGCCGGAACCAGCATCAGCGGGCTGTACGTGAACGCCGCGACCCGGCTGGTCAACAGCCAGGCGCTCGCCTCCGGCCGACGCGGAGGTGTTTCCCGCCAGGAGATGCCGGAGCGGTCGATCACCAGTCGGGCTCGGTGTCGTACCAGGTGTTCGGCGAGCGTCGGCGACCGGTACAGCAGCCAGACCACGGTGGCGCAGAGCGCGGTGAGCAGGGCGAAACCGAGCAGACCGGGCAACGGCGGTACGCCCTGACGGGGCACGATCAGCCGCCCGACCGCGAAGACCGTGGTGACGGAGAGGATCAGGCCGAACGGACGGGCCACCGTCCGACCGCGCCGCACATGCCCGATGAGCAGCAGGAATCCGAACGAGCGAAGCATCGCCCACCCGGTACGCACGGCGAGTCCGAAACCCTGCTCCGGCGCGTACCACCAGTTGAGCACCTCGACCACGACGGTGGCCGCTGCGGTCACCGCCAACAGTGCGGTCAGGGCCCGGACGGCGGACGGCCGCCGGACCTCGGTCTCGGCGGCCGTCCTCATGGGATCCGATGATGCCCGGATCCGGCGTCGATCACACCTGCTGCTGCGGCTGCTCCGCGTCGAGTCGGGCCCGCAGGGCGTCCAGCTCGGCCCAGAGGACCCCGGGCAGCTTGTCGCCGAACTTCTCGAACCACTCGGTGATCAGCGGCAACTCGTCACGCCACTCCTGCGGGTCCACCTTCAGCGCGATGCGGACGTCCTCCGGCGTCATGTCCAGACCCTCGACGTCCAGCGAGTCCAGCGTCGGGACCATGCCGATCGGGGTCTCCACGGCGTCCGCCTGGCCCTCGATCCGCTCGATGATCCACTTGAGGACCCGCGAGTTCTCGCCGAAGCCCGGCCAGAGGAAACCACCCTCCGGGTCCTTACGGAACCAGTTGACGTAGTACACCTTCGGCAGCTTCGACTCGTCGCCGTCGACGCCCTTGCCCATCTCGATCCAGTGCCGGAAGTAGTCACCGGCGTGGTAGCCGATGAACGGCAGCATCGCCATCGGGTCGCGGCGGACCACACCGACCGCGCCGGACGCGGCGGCCGTGGTCTCCGAGGAGAGCGTGGCACCCATGTAGACGCCGTGCACCCAGTCGCGGGCCTCGGTCACCAGCGGCACGGTGTCGCGACGCCGGCCACCGAACAGGATCGCGTCGATCGGTACGCCGTTCGGGTTGTAGTAGTCCTCCGCCAGGATCGGGCACTGGGTGATCGGGGTGCAGAACCGGCTGTTCGCGTGCGAGGAGAGGCTGTCGCTCTCCGGCGTCCAGTCGTTGCCCTTCCAGTCGATCAGGTGGGCGGGCGGCTCGCCCATGCCCTCCCACCAGACGTCACCGTCGTCGGTGAGGGCGACGTTGGTGAAGATGGAGTTGCCCCGCTCCAGCGTCCGCATGGCGTTGGCGTTGGTCTTCCAGTCGGTGCCCGGGGCGACGCCGAACAGGCCGTACTCCGGGTTGATCGCGTAGAGCCGTCCGTCCGGGCCGAACCGCATCCAGGCGATGTCGTCGCCGATCGTCTCGACCTTCCAACCCGGGATGGTCGGCTCCAGCATCGCCAGGTTGGTCTTGCCGCAGGCCGACGGGAAGGCACCGGCGATGTGGTAGACCCGCCCCTCCGGCGACGTGATCTTCAGGATCAGCATGTGCTCGGCGAGCCAGCCCTCGTCCCGCCCCATCACGCTGGCGATCCGCAGGGCGTAGCACTTCTTGCCGAGCAGCGAGTTACCGCCGTACCCGGAACCGAAGGACCAGATCTCGCGGGTCTCCGGGAAGTGGGAGATGTACTTGGTCTCGTTGCACGGCCAGGCCACGTCCTGCTGGCCGGGTGCCAGCGGCGCGCCGATCGAGTGCAGGGCGCGCACGAAGTCCGCGTCCTCGCCCATCGCCTCCAGGATCTTGGCACCCATCCGGGTCATGATCCGCATGGACGCGACCACGTACGGGCTGTCCGTGATCTCCACCCCGAACATGGGCTTCTCAGCCTCGACCGGACCCATCACGAACGGGATGACGTACATGGTCCGCCCGCGCATCGCGCCGCGGTACAGCTCCGTCATGGTCCGCTTCATCTCGGCCGGCGCCATCCAGTTGTTGGTGGGCCCGGCGTCCGCTTCGTCCACGGAACAGATGAAGGTGCGCTCCTCGACCCGGGCGACGTCCGTCGGGTCGGTACGCGTGTAGAACGAATTGGGCTTCTTCTCGGGGTTCAGCCGGATGAGTGTTCCGGCTTCGACCAGTTCGTCGGTGAGGCGACGCCATTCCTCGTCGGACCCGTCCACCCACACGACCTGGTCAGGGGTGGTCAGTTCAGCGACCTCACGGACCCAGGCGAGAAGTTTCGGGTGGGACGTAGGGGCCTGATCGATACCCCGAACGGTGGCCGGAGCAACCATGACACATCTCCTTGTGGTCGACGCTGACCGGTCTATGGAGTGCACGAAACTCGGCGCCGCGATGCGCGTCGCCTTCGTGGAAACCTGGGATTGGCCTCAGCGTAAACCGAGCAACCTCCCCAGTCAGTGGGACTGGTTGTGAAGAACTGCACAAGGTGCGGTCACGCTGCGGCATCACGAGCCTTTACCCGCTTTCACGCGCAGTTTCACGCAAATTCTCCGGCGGACCTCCTGCTGGCGGCGCCTCACCGATGGCCGTGGCAGCGTTTTGTGACCTGGCGCGCCGAAGCGTCAACAACACCCGATCACACGGATGCCGTTACGCTCCGTCCATGTCGGTCCGGGCCGCCACACCGCCGACCGGCCACGTGACGGTGCTCCTCGACGCCCGTTGCTACCCGCTCCCGAGCCCGCCAACCGGTACGCTCGCACAGTGGCCGCGACAATGACCGGGGAGCCAGGCTCCCGGCAGACCCGTCCGGGTCTGGTTCACTCCCTGATCGACCGCTTCGGTCACCTCGTACGGGAAATGAGCAAGTTCGCCACCGTCGGCGGCGTCGCCTTCGTCATCGACTTCGTCCTGTTCAACTACCTGATCGGGCCGCAGGGCGTCGAGCAGGTCACGGCCAAGACGATCGCGACGGTCATCGCGGCGACCGTCGCCTTCCTGGGCAACCGGTTCTGGACGTGGCGCCACCGCAAGCGCTCCCACCCGGCGCGCGAGTACGCGCTCTTCTTCTTCTTCAACGCGGTGGGCCTGGGCATCGCGGTGGCCTGCCTCGCCATCAGTCACTACGGGCTCGGCAGCATCTGGCCGGCGGTCTTCCAGACCCGGCTGGCCGACAACATCGCCAGCTTCGTCGTGGGCACCGGGTTCGGCACGCTGTTCCGATTCTGGTCCTACCGACGGTTCGTCTTCGTCGAAGAGGGAACGCCACCCGTCGCGGAAACGAACCAGGACCGTCGGGCGTGACCTGCCGCCCACTCGTTCGGTCGGAGCCAGCCGACCCCGACCCGCTGCCCTAAGGTGTTGCCCATGCCTCTCGTCCGTCTGCTGCCGGAGCGCTGGCAGAAGTTCATCCACGAGGCACTCAAGTTCGGCCTGGTCGGAGGCATCAACACGGTCATCAATTACGCCGTGTTCAACGCGCTCGCACTCACCGTTTTCGTCGATGGCCAACTGAAGGCCACCGTCGTCGCCACCATCGTTGCGACTATCACGTCGTATCTGATGAATCGGCACTGGACGTACCGCGATCGCCCAAAATCTGCAATGCAGCGCGAATACGCCCTGTTTTTCCTTTTTAACGGGGCGGGGCTGCTCATTGAACTCGGCGTGCTCGCCGCCGCCAAGTACGGGCTGGGCGTGACCGGGCTGCTGGCGCTGAACGTGGCGAAGACGGGCGGCGTGGTGCTGGCGACCCTGTTCCGGTTCTGGTCGTACCGGACCTTCGTCTTCCAGCCCGCCGCACCCGCCGAGTCGACGCAGCACTGGCACGGCCTACCCCGCGACGAGTGGGACACGATGGCCGGCATGGACCCGGTGGCCGAGTTGGCCGAGTCCGTGACGGAGCTGGAGGAGGAGCAACCACCCGCCCGGCCCGGCGTGGCTGCCCAACCGCTCCAGCCCAGGTCCGCGTCAGTGCCCGACGAAGCCGAGTTGACGGCGGCCCTGGACGCCGAGCTGGAGGCCGAGTTGGCTGCCCAGTTGCAGCCCGCCCCGGCCCCCCGCCGCCTCCGCCGCCGCTGACCGACCCAGCCAGCCGAGCCAGGCCAACACCGCCGGACCAACCAGCCAGGCCAGCCCCGCTGGACCGGCTCCGGGGTTTACGCCCCGGCGCTCTTGTCGCGTTCGCTGAGAATCTCGCGAAGCTCACCGTCACCGAGCGAGTGCCGGTCGTGGAACGCCTCCACGAGTTCGTAGAGCTTGGTCTGGACCCGGTCGACCTTCGGCACATCGTGCAGGACCGACTGCCCACGCTCCCCGGCCGACTCGATGGTGAGGGTGCCGTAGCCGAGTAGCCGCCCGGCGAGCTGCTGACTCATCGAGTGGTCGTTGACCCGGCTCAGCGGGATGTCCCGGCGCTCCCGGGAGAGCACCCCGTGCTGGAGCAGGACTCGTTCGTTGGTGAAGAGGTAGTGCGTGGTGCGCCAGGAGATGTACGGCCACACCGTCAGCACCAGCACGGCGAGCAGGGCCAACCCGCCGATCACCGCGAGCGTCAGGGAACCGCCGCCGCCGGAGGGCAGGAACACGAAGCCGACCACCACCGCCGCGATGGACAGCACCAGCACCACCACCGGCCAGACCAATGCCTTCCAGTGCGGATGCAGGTGCAACACGACGTGCTCGTCCTCGGTGAGCACGTCTTCGGGGAACGCCACGGAAACCTCCTCGCAGGAACGGACGGGCAGACCGTAACCCCCCAGCGCCACCGCCCTACATCCGCCACGCGGCTCGTTACGCACCGCCACCGGCGCACACCCGCGCCGGTGCGGCGTCAGCGGAGGTGACGGATGTCCGCGGCGGCCAGGGATCGCCGCCCGGTCGCCGTGGTGACGAGGAGCTGACCGTCCGGGTCGATGCCGGTGGCCGTCCCGGTGACGGCAGTGCCGTCGGGGAGCTGGGCCCGGACCTCGCGGCCGATGGTGCCGCAGGCGGTCAGATACGCCTCGCGTAGCCCGCTGGCCGTCGCGTCCCCACCGGCGTCACGCCACCGCGCGTACCAGTCGGCGACCGACCGGAGCAGTGCCCGCAGGAGCGGATCCCGGTCGGTGGCCGCCGCGCCCGCCAGTTGCAGCGAGGTGGCCGGCAGGCCGGTGGGCTGCTCCGGTAGTTCGTCGGCGCGCAGCGTCACGTTCAGCCCGATGCCGAGCACGACCGCGGGCGGGTCGCTCGGCTGCGGTCCGGGCACCCCCTCGGCGAGGATCCCGGCGCACTTGGCACCCCCGATGAGCAGGTCGTTCGGCCACTTCAGGGAGGCGTCCAGCTCGGCCAGCAGGGTCACCGCCTCGACCAGCGCCACACCGGCCAGCAACGGCAGCCAGCCGTACCCCGAGGGGGGTGCGGGCGACCAGCCACGGGTCGGCACCGCCTCGCCGGGCCGCAGCAGCACGCTGGTGGCGATGCCGGCACGCGGCGGTGACTGCCAGACCCGCCCGCGCCGTCCCCGGCCGGCGGTCTGCCGCTCGGCCACCACGACCAGGCCCTCCGGCTCGCCGCTCCGGGCGGCCTCGGCCACGTCGGCGTTGGTGGACCCGGTCTCCGTCCGCACCTCTAGCCGGGACCACGGACCGTACGGCGCGGCCAGCGCGCGACGCAGCCGGGCCTCCGACAGCGGCGGGCGATCAAGATCGGTGTACGGCGAACCCGGCACCTGACCAGCCTACGGGTAGGCCGGTGAGGCGAAATGCACAGCTGCGGCGACCTGAACCATCGTTATATTCCCAGGGTGACTACCGAGACCGGGACCAACATCCACAGCACCGCGGGCAAGCTGGCGGACCTGGCACGACGGGTCGACGAGGCGGTGCATGCCGGGTCGGCCCGCGCCGTGGAGAAGCAGCACGCGCGAGGCAAGAAGACCGCTCGGGAACGCATCGAGATGCTGCTCGACGAGGGGTCGTTCGTCGAGCTGGACGAGTTCGCCCGGCACCGGTCCACCAACTTCGGGCTGGACCGGAGCCGCCCCTACGGCGACGGCGTGATCACCGGCTACGGCACCATCGACGGCCGGCAGGTCTGCGTGTTCGCCCAGGACTTCACCGTCTTCGGCGGCTCCCTCGGCGAGGTCTTCGGCGAGAAGATCGTCAAGGTGATGGACCTCGCCATGAAGATCGGATGCCCGGTCATCGGCATCAACGACTCCGGCGGTGCGCGGATCCAGGAGGGCGTGGCCTCGCTCGGCCTGTACGGCGAGATCTTCTTCCGCAACGTCCGGGCCAGCGGCGTCATCCCGCAGATCTCGCTCATCATGGGCCCGTGCGCCGGGGGCGCGGTCTACTCCCCCGCGGTCACCGACTTCACCGTGATGGTCGACCAGACCTCGCACATGTTCATCACCGGGCCGGACGTCATCAAGACCGTCACCGGCGAGGACGTCGGCATGGAGGAGTTGGGCGGCGCGCACACCCACAACAGCCGTAGCGGCAACGCGCACTACCTGGCCACCGACGAGGCCGACGCGATCGACTACGTCAAGGCGCTGCTGTCCCACCTGCCCTCGAACAACCTGGACGAGCCGCCGGTCTTCGAGGCACCGGCCGACCTGGAGATCAGCGACGAGGATCGGGAACTGGACACGCTGATCCCCGACTCGGCCAACCAGCCGTACGACATGCACCGGGTGATCGAGCACGTGCTCGACGACGGGGAGTTCCTGGAGGTCCAGCCGCTCTACGCGCAGAACATGGTGGTCGGCTTCGGTCGGGTCGAGGGTCGCCCGGTCGGTGTGGTGGCCAACCAGCCGATGCACTTCGCCGGCACCCTGGACATCGCGGCCAGCGAGAAGGCGGCCCGCTTCGTCCGCACCTGCGACGCCTTCAACATCCCGGTACTGACCTTCGTGGACGTTCCCGGGTTCCTGCCCGGCACCGGCCAGGAGTGGGACGGCATCATCCGTCGGGGCGCGAAGCTCATCTACGCGTACGCCGAGGCCACCGTGCCGAAGGTCACCGTGATCACCCGCAAGGCGTACGGCGGGGCGTACGACGTGATGGGCTCCAAGCACCTGGGGGCCGACCTCAACTTCGCCTGGCCTACCGCCCAGATCGCGGTGATGGGTGCGCAGGGCGCGGTGAACATCCTCTACCGGCAGGAGTTGGCCGCTGCCGAGGACCCCGCCGCCGTACGCGCCGAGAAGATCGCCGAGTACGAGGACACCCTCGCCAATCCGTACGTGGCCGCCGAGCGCGGGTACGTCGACGCGGTGATCCCGCCGCACGAGACCCGTACCCAGATCGTGCGAGGGCTGCGGGTGCTGCGTACCAAGCGCGAGTCCCTCCCTCCCAAGAAGCACGGCAACATCCCGCTCTAGCTTGCAAGGAAGGGCCCCTTCCTAACGCCTGGTGTATAGGAAGGGGCCCTTCCTTGCACTCGCGCGGGGTCAGCAGGGTGGGTTGGCGGCGGTGCAGAGCCGCTTCGCGGCCACGGCGGCGAGGCGGCGCAGTTCCCTCGCCGTACCGTCTGGCCCCAGACCCATCACCGTGACCAGGTCGCCGACACGCACCACAGCGATCCGGTCGAGATGATCCTGCCGTCGGCTCTCGCCGGTCTCCAGGTTGCGCACCTCCGTGACGCGGTGCTCGATCATCATGGCCTGGTCTCCGACGAAGTCGCGGTCGGTCACCTCCCACCGGTGCTCGGCCTCCACGGCAGCGACATCGTCCCCCCAGATTGCCTCGCCCCTGGACAGCCAGCTCGCGCACGGGGTGAGCAGCGCGTCGATCCGGACCACGATCCGGTCAGCCACCTGCGGGGTGAGTCGGTAGACGTCCTGGCTGAACAACAGCTCCGCCAGGCCAGGCGCGCTGCGGCCGCCCTGCGACCGCAGCAGCGTCTGGGAGCGCGAGTAGCGGGAAAGCTCCCAGTCGGCGGCCCGGCCCTGCTCCTGGTGGCAGGCGAGCAACATCGGGTCGACCTGTACGGGTTCTCCCAGCCCGGTCCGACCCAGCGGTGGTTCCGTCCGCGCGGAGAGGTCATCCGGCTGCACCAGGGCTTCCCGGGGGATCTCCGCAGCGGGCGCCGCCGCGACGGTCGGCGCGGCCAGCGGAGCAGCCACCGGTAGTGACGGTGGAGGTGGGGGTGCGGACAGTCGCTTCGTGACGACGGCGGAGAAGGCCGCCACCATCACCACGGCGATCGCCGCGCCCACCACCGCATGTCGACGGCGGCGGGCAGCCCGCTGGCGCAGCTCTTCGGGCGTCGCCCAGCGAACCTCCCGTAGCTCGTGCTGCACCCGCTCAAGGAACCTCATCTCGTCACGCACCGGGCGCCTCCTCCAGGTCAGTGACGGCGAGCAGCCCGGCGAGCGCGGCACGCCCCCGGGAGAGCCGGGCCTTGACCGTGCCGACCGGGGCCGCGGTCTGCCGGGCCACCTCGGCGACCGGTAGGCCCGCGAGGTAGTAGAGCGCGATCGCGACGCGCTGTTCCTCGGGGAGCCGACGCAGTGCGGCGACCACCTCGACCGTGTCGGTGGTGGGTGCCGGGACGCTCTCGGCCGCGCCGTGCCGCAGGTACGCCCGAGCCCGGCTGCGCAGGCTGCGCCAGCGGCTCACCGCGATCCGGGCCGCCACCACGCGTACCCACGCCTCCGGGTCGTCGTAGGCGCCCACCGTGGACCAGCGCTGCCAGGCCCGGATGAACGCCTCCTGCACGGCGTCCTGGGCCTCGGTGAGGTCGCCGGTCAACACGTAGACGTAGCCGAGCAGCCGCTGCCGGCTGCCCCGGTAGAACTCGTCGAACCCCTCGACGTCCGCCACCCGCACCTCCCCTACCTGACAGAACACACGCACCGGGGGCGGGGCAGGTTGCCGATCTGCCGACGAATCAGGTGAGACCGGCCTCGGCGAGCAGCGGGCCGGCCAGCAGCAGGCCACCGGCCACCAGCACGGCGAGGTTGACCAGGCCGAAGAAAACCACCCAGAAGAACGCCGGCAGCGGGGTGATACCGGCGAGCTGGTCGGCGTCGGAGGCGGGCATCCCGCGCCGGGCCCGCAGCCGCTGCAACTCCACCACCGGGCGTACGCCGCCGAGCAGCAGGAACCACACACCGGTCCAGGCGAACGCGGCCTGCACCTGTGGACTGGCGTACCAGGAGACGGCGAGCACCGCGCCACCGGTGACCACCAACGTCAACGCACCGTAAAGGTTGCGGATCATGACCAGCATGGCCAGCAGCAGGATCACCGCTATCCACAGCAACAGGGTGATCCGGTTACCGGCGAGCAGCCACGCCCCGCCCAGACCCACCAGAGGCGGGGCGAGATAACCGGCGAGCAGGGTGAAGACCATGCCCGGTCCGGTAGGGCGGCCGGCGGAGAGCGTCAGGCCGGAGGTGTCCGAGTGCAGCCGGATGCCCTGCAACTTGCGGCCGGTGAGCACGGCGACCAGCGCGTGGCCGCCCTCGTGAGCAATCGTGATCATGTTGCGGGCGATCCGCCACGGCAGCCCGGTGACGACCACCAGCAACGCGACCAGGCCGGTGAGCACCACCAGCAGCGGCGGCGGGTCGGGCTGCGCGCCGAACAGGCGGTCCCAGAACTCGGTCATGCCCTCGATCGACACCATGAGGCGCGAGCCTACCGCTCCGGCCATGCGGTGATCACAAGGTGGACCGCCCACACATCATGGCGTTGAAAGTTTCTTTAACCCCCTCTTGCACTGACGAGTAGCGATCTCCAAAGATGTCTGTCTATCGATCAACGTCTCAGGAGGACGCCATGGGTCGGACCAGATCATCGTTGCGTCGGCTGACCGCCGCCGCCATCACCGTGCTCGCCACCGCCGCCGCCGGGCTCGTCGCCACCGCGACCCCGGCCGCCGCCGCCACCGTGCCGGGCATCGACGTCTCGCACTATCAGGGCACCATCAACTGGACCAGCGTCCGCAACGCCGGCATCCAGTTCGCCTTCATCAAGGCCACCGAGGGTACGAGTTACAAGGACCCGAAGTTCAACACCAACTACGTCAACGCGTACCACGCCGGGGTGATCCGCGGCGCGTACCACTTCGCCCGACCCAACATCTCCTCCGGCGCGGTCCAGGCGAACTTCCTGGCCTCCAACGGCGGGGCCTGGTCGGCGGACAGCCGCACCCTGCCGGCGGCACTGGACCTGGAGGCGAACCCGTACAGCGGCGGATACTGCTACGGCCTGAGCACCACCGCCATGCGCAACTGGGTGCAGGACTTCCTCAACACCTACCGCTCCCGCACCGGCCGCTACGCGGTCATCTACACCACCACGAGCTTCTGGAACCAGTGCACCGGTTCCTGGAGCGGGCCGTGGAACAACCACCCGTTGTGGATCGCCCGCTGGTCGTCCTCGGTCGGCACGCTGCCGCCCGGCGCACCGTTCTGGAGCTTCTGGCAGTACACCGACTCCGGCCGGGTCTCCGGCATCAGCGGCAACGTCGACCGCAACTACTGGAACGGCGACCGTAGCCGGCTGATCGCGCTCGCCAACAACACCTGACGTACCGCGCGTGGCAGGCTGACGCCCCCGCTCGGACGGCGTCGGCCTGCCACCGCGTCACCACGATCCCAGCGCGTCACCCGGCTCATCGCACCTCCGAATGGCGGAGGCCCTACCCGGCGATCAGTCCTGACGGTCCGGCACGAACTCCCGGAAGATCATCTCGAAGTTCGCCAGTTGCGCGTCCCACTCCCGGTCCGCGACCTCCCAGCGCAGCGCGAAGCCCCGGTTGCTGGCGGTCACGAAGCCCCGGTTGCGGGTCCGGATGCGAGTGTTGTCCCGGCTCTCCCGCCAGTCCCAGTCCGCGCAGGTCCGCCACTTGCAGTCGATTTCTTGAATGCTGATGAACTCGTAGTTGCGGACGAGGTTCTTCCGCCCCGGCTCGATGGCGCGCCACGCGGCGGCCGCGTCGCGCTGCGGCCGGTCGGTGCGGTCGATGAGCAGCTCACGGACACCGTTCGGTTCCTTGTACAGCACCCAGGTGCCACGGGCGCTGCGCCGCCAACCGTCCGGCACGGGCACCTTGAAACCGACCGGGTCGGTGCGCAGCGTCCACCCCTCCGGCAGCCCGCCAGCCGACTGCGTCGCGCTGGGCGAAGCCGACGGGCTGGGCGAGACGGACGGGCTGGGCGACGCGGCGCTCGGCGGGGCGGCCGGAGCCGAGGTGGCCGGTGGGGATGCACTGCTGGTGCCGTCGGTGACCGGCGGTGAGCCGCCGTCCTCGTCGCCGCCGGTGAGCAGCGGCACGACCACCGCCAGACCAAGCAGCAGCACCGCGACCAAGGCACCGACGAGCACTGCGCGCCGGGCCCGTTCCGAGCGGAACTGCCCGGCCTTGAAGACGGAGCCGCGGGCCGGTGCCGGGCTCACCGATGCCGCCGGCATCACCGAGGTCGGCTGCGGAGTTCGTCGCGGGTCGCCCGCTGTGGGCAGGCCCACCCGTGTGCCGCCGTCCGATTCGGCCGCCGCCCTCACGGCCCCGCCGGACGCACCGGTCGCCGTCGCGGCCGACGTCCCCGAGACCGCGCTGTCCACAGTGGTGGTGGCGCGCTGGGTGCCGTCGGTGTCCGTCCCGGCCGGGGCCGCCGACTCGGCGTCCTCGACGTGTGCCTGGTTTGCCGTCGCGCCGGTCTGCGTCGCGTCGGCACCCGTCGACCCCGAATCGCTCCGCTCGCCGCCGCTGCCGTCGGTTCCGGCCTGCTCGTCGCCGGGGGTGGCCGGCTCGGTGGTGTCTCCTGCCGCAGCGGCGGTCGAGGCGGTACCCGCAGCGGCGGCCAGCGCGGTGTCCCGCTCACCCGTCGAGGTCGGCGATGCGGCACCGGAGCGCTCGCTCTCCGCGTCGACCGCAGCCGCCTCCGACGGATTGGTCATCGAGACTTTCGCCGTCGGCGCGGCGTCGACACGATCGACCGGCCCGGCGATCTTCGCCGTCGGGTCGACGTCGCTGCCGGGCTGTACACCGGTCGACCGGTCCGGGGAGGAGCCTGCCGCCGCAACACCGCCCGCCAGCAGCCCGGAGGTGGGTGGTGTGCGGGGCGCGGGCGGCGTGACGGGGCTCGCCGGGCGTTCACCGGACGGGCGTGGAGCCGGCACCAGGGGTGGGCGCGGCTCGCGCGGGCCGTTCGGCCCCGGCCTGCGTACGCCGTCGAGCAGCGAGATCCGAGAGCGCCGGCCGCCGGCCTTGCGCAACATGCGCTCGGCCGCCTCCGCAGTGATCCGCTCCTGCGGATCCTTGCGGAGCAGCCCGGCGAGCACCTGCTTGAGCGGCCCGGCGTTACGGGCCGGTGGCACCGGCTCGGTGGCCAGCGCGGCCAGCGTGCTGATGGCGGAGGGACGCGCGTAGGGGGACTTGCCCTCCACAGCGGCGTACAGGGTGGCACCGAGCGACCACAGGTCCGCTTCCGGGCCGAAGGTGCCGTCGCGGGCCCGCTCCGGCGCGATGTACGCGGGCGAGCCGAGCACCATGCCGGTACGGGTGACGTTCGGGTCACCGGGGATCGTGGCCAGGCCGAAGTCGGTCAGCACCACCCGACCGTCGGTGCCGAGCAGCACGTTGCCGGGCTTGACGTCGCGGTGCATGATGCCGGCCTTGTGCGCCGCCTTCAGTGCGTTCAGCACGCCCAGGCCGATCTCGACCACTCGCGCCGGTGGCAGCGGACCGTCCTCGGCGATGGTGTCCTGCAACGACCTGGACGCCACGTACTCCATGACGATCCACGGATCACCGTCGGTGCGGAGCACGTCGAAGATGCGTACCACGTTGATGTTGTTGAGCCGCGCGATGGCGCGTGCCTCGCGCAGCGAGCGCTCGCGCATCTCGCGGCGCTCGTCATTGGTCAGGCCCGGCGGCGGAACCAATTCCTTGATCGCGACATCGCGGTGCAGCACCTCGTCGCGCGCCTTCCATACCCGACCCATGCCGCCCTGACCGAGCGGCGAGATGAGCCGGTACCGGTCGGCGACGAGTTGGGGGGAAGCTTCTGACATCGCTGAGACGGTACCCGGCAGCGCGGATCGTCACACCGTCGGCACGCCACTGTGCGACGAAGATCAAGCTCACGCCGCGTACCCTGAGGTCATGTCTGCCGAAGAGCCGCTGTTCCGGATCGTGCGTGGCGTTCCGACCGCCGAGGAACTGGCCGCGTTGGTGGGCGTCATCACCGCGCGCTCCCGCCCGGCGGTCCGGCCCGCACCGGCCCCGGCGTCGGTCTGGGCGCGCAGTGGCCGCCCGGTGGGCGCGGCGCTGACGCCCGGTGCCGGTGCCTGGCGCACCTCCGGCCTCCCACGCTGACCAATCGGGTACGCGATCGTCGTCCTGCGCAGCGTGAGTGAGGAGTTGTCAGGGCTGCGGCGGGCGGCGGGGACGGTCTAACCTCACTCAGGGGAGCGAGCCCGTGACAGATTGGGAGGGCCGATGATCCCTGAGGAGGATCGACCAGCATCCTGGCTACGAGGTTCCGGGGGCGTCGAGGCCGACATCCGCCAGCTACGCGACTTCGCCGAGCAGCTCCGCGCCGAAGTGGAGAGCGGCTACGCGCCACACCTTCGGCACATCGCCGACGACATGCTCACCAGGGTGCCCAACCCGGCCGACGCGTTCATCGAGCTGGTGCAGTTCATGCGTACCCATTGGGAGACCCAACAGGCGACGACCAACGCCGTCTGGGGTGTCGGTGACGCCACCGGCCACCTCGCCGAGGCCGCCAAACTCGTGGCCGAGCAGTACGCCGACACCGACGCCTTCGCCGCCGCCCGGGTGGCCGACATCCACCGGGCGCTCGGACACCCCGACACACCGCCACCGTCGACCGTGACCTCGCTGGCCACGGCGTCGCCCTCGCTCACCGACCCGACCGGCACCAGCGCGGTGGTGATGCCGTGAGAGAACCAGGCGTCGGCCGCAACGGTGGCCTCACCGAGTGGCACCTGATGAACGTCGCCGACATGTGGGCCTGCCTTCAAGGCCACCACCCCGACAGCCACTGGCGGCACGTCGCTGGCTGGCGCAAGGTCGCCGAGCTGGCCGGTCAGCACCTTGCAACATTGAAGAGCTACCGGGCACGCCTCGCCCAGGTCTGGCCACCTGAGACGAACGCGGCCTCACACGCCTACCTCGCCAAACTGGACGAGCTGATCGAGCAGGTGTTGCGTACGCAGGCCGCCGCCAGCACCAACCAGACCGCGCTCTCCGCCGCGACCCAGGCGCTCAGCAGCAGCCGAACCGAAATCCAGAAGCTCTACGACGAGTACGCCGCCAAACTGCGACAGCGGCGCGCCTGGGAAGAAACGGCCGCCGACCCGAAAGCAGCCGCCGCCAGCAGGAGCATCCAGTCACCGGTCACGGACTCCGACCTGGAACGGCTGAACATCCAGGCCCGCAACATCATGTACGGCCTCAGCGCCGAACTCCAACAAGCCCAAACCCTCCTCCGCCACCCACCCCCACCACGGATTCCGACACAACCAGCCCGAGACGGAATCCCAACAGAAGACCACCCTTTTACAGGCGGCATCGCACCCATCATTCCGCCCATCATGCCTATATCGACACCCTCGCCTAGCTCAGCCAGTAAACCGGGCTCGACAGTCCGCCACGCATCCAAGCCCGCAGGAACAAATGCGGGCCTGATACTCGGCGGAGCCAACCCAAGTTCAAGCCCTCAATCTTCCAGCTCACCTTCATCGAGGTCCACCACCTCCTCTGTTCCTCCAATGCTGGGAGGCTTAACTCCCCCACAAGGACGGAACCCGGCTCGACCTGCCGCAGTAGACAATGACGCGAGTGCCACACGTCGAGCACTGCCACCCAGCGGCACGATAGGCGGGCCTTCAGCTTCGGGGATCAGCCAAACCCCAACGAGCACGCACAAAAGAATCAACCCGATTGGGGGAGTTATCGGAGGAGGAAGCGCCGGCACTACTCCAACTGGCAGCGCCGGATCCCGGCCAGGTAGCGGAAAAGGACTCGGCGGCCCCCATCCTCCACCGGTTGGTGGATCCCCTCATATAGCAATGCCGAACACCGGCGTACTCGGCAGCCCTAATGCGAAACCCGCACACGACAACACAGGCGAGTTGCGCCGACTGGTGGCGACCGAGCCGTGGCAGACAGATCAAGGCGTCAGCCCAGTTATCCGACCACCCGACGATGATGGGCCAATCGATCCCGGCCCCGCCATCGGCCTAGACCGTTGAGGTTTCATGGTGCGACGGCTGCATCAATTACTTATCGTGGCAGTTGTTGCCATCCTTCCAACCCTCACACCTTCTGCGAAAGATGCAGTTAGACAGCCGCCTTCGGCCGACGAAGAGGTTCACACCAAGCAGTGGCACCTCGAAATTCTCGCCGCCGAGAAAGCGCACAAGATCACGCAGGGCGATGGCGTTGTCGTTGCAGTCCTAGACACCGGCGTTTCCCCTCATCCCGACCTCCAAAGAAATCTCCTTCCGGGGATCGATCTAACTGGCACCGATCGGGGTGGCAACCATGATCGTGATGGACACGGTACAGGCATGGGAGGACTCATCGGCGCCCATGGCCGCACGAGCAGTACAGGCATCCGTGGAATCGCACCTAAAGCGACGCTTCTTCCTGTTCGATTTAAGGAATACGGACCCGAAGGAACAGCCGAGAACCTGAGCAAAGCGATTGATTATGCAATAAGGCAACGAGCGACAGTCCTGAGCATCTCCTCAACCGGAGACCCCGATCCAGGGCTACAACGCGCAATCCAGGCGGCTGTACACGCTAATGTCGTAATCGTGGCGGCGGCTGGTAACCGCCCCGACGACCGAAGGGTCGGTTTTCCGGCAGCCTATCCTGGCGTAGTTGCGGTAGGCGGGATTGATCGAAGCGGGAGACATGCTGCGGTATCCGTAACCGGGTCGGAAATTGACATTGTTGCGCCGGCTGTTGAGTTGGTCAGCACCAGCTTTGATGGCGGGTATCGGGTCGGCACGGGGACGTCTGGGGCGGCGGCGATTGTGGCGGGGGCAGCGGCCCTGGTTCGGGCTAAGTATCCGTATCTGCCGGCTGACGAGGTGGTTCATCGGCTGACTGCGACTGCGATCGACAAGGGGCCGCCGGGGCGGGACGACCAGTACGGCTACGGGGTCATCGATCTGGTGGCGGCGCTGACGGCAGACGTACCGCCGAGGGGTTTTGAGTCGGTGCCGACGGTCGGGCCGGACGGGGCTGGCCCCACCACGGCGGCGGCTGACCGGCCGCGTGCCGACGGACAGCGCGTGGCGACGATTCGCGGCCTGGTCACGCTGGGGGTGCTGGTGGCGGCGGGAGCCGGTTGGGCGCTGGTCGTCCGCCGTCGACGTCGCTCTGATGATCCGCCGCCGCCAATCTCACGCTGAGTCCAGCCGTACGAGCGCACCCGGACGCGCACCGACGGGCAAGCGGATGGTGTGTGGCGTGGCGTACGCGGTCAGACGGTAACGTCGGCGGGGTGCCTGACGCTCTGCCGCTTCGCCTCGTGCTCGCCTCGGCGAGCCCTGCCCGCCGCAAGTCTCTCCAGTCTGCCGGCATCGAGCCGGACGTGCTGGTCAGTGGGGTCGACGAATCGCTCGTGGTGACTGAGCGGGCGGAGGACCTCTGCCTGGAGTTGGCCCGGCTCAAGGCACAGGCGGTGCTCACCCGGCTGCGGCCGACCGACGACGAGCGCACCCTGGTGCTCGGCTGCGATTCGGTGCTCGCCTTCGAAGGACAGATTCTCGGTAAGCCCGACGACGAGGCGGATGCCAAGCAGCGGTGGGAGCGGATGCGCGGGCGGAGCGGCATCCTGCACAGCGGTCACTGTCTCGTGGACATTGTGGCCGGACGGCGGGCCGAGGCGGTGGCCTCCACGGTGGTGCATTTCGCCGACCTCAGCGACCACGAAATTGCCACCTACATCGCCACCGGTGAGCCGCTTGCGGTGGCTGGCGCGTTCACGATCGACGGGTTGGGCGGACCGTTCGTGGAACGGATCGAAGGTGACCCGGGAACCGTCATCGGGCTCTCCCTGCCGTTGCTGCGGAAGCTGCTCGCCGAGTTGGATCTGCGGATCACCGACCTGTGGACGAAGGTTGCGCCTGGTAACCAGGTTGTCGAACCACTCGGTTAGGTTCCGAGTATGACCTTGAAGTCGATTCCACTCACCGACGACCTGCACCGCTATCTCGTGGCGCACGGTTCACCACCGGACGAGATCGTCAGTGACCTGGCGCGGGAAACGCTGACGCTGCTCCCCGAGGAGGCGTCGATGCAGGTCGCGCCGGAGCAGGCCGCCTTCCTGACGTTCCTGACCCGGCTACTCGGTGCCCGGCAGGCCGTCGAGGTGGGTACCTTCACCGGCTTGTCGTCGCTGGCGATCGCTCGCGGGCTGGCCGACGGCGGGCGGTTGACCTGCTTCGACATCTCGACGGAGTACACCGCGATCGCCCGCCGCTACTGGGCGCGGGCCGGCATCGACGACCGCATCGACCTGCGTATCGGCCCGGCCGGCGAGACGCTGCGCGAGCTGTCGCACGACCGCTACCTGGACTTCGCCTTCATCGACGCCGACAAGACCGGCTACCCGATCTACTGGGCCGAGTTGGTGCCCAGGATGCGGCCCGGTGGCGTGATCGCCGTCGACAACGTGCTGCGCGACGGCCGGGTGTTGGCCCCGCAGAGCGAAGCCGACCGGGCGATCGCGGCGTTCAACGATGACGTGCTGGCCGACGTGCGGGTCGACGCGGTGATGCTGCCGATCGCCGACGGCCTGACCCTCGCCTACGTGCGCTGACACCGGCGCGGGTGTGACCCGCGCAGGGGTTGCGGCATGTCGGGGGTGTTCCGGGAACCTCGACATGCCGCAACCGGGACCGGCCGGCCGCGATCGGCGCAGGTCAGCGGACGCTGCGGGCGAACTGGCGGGCGGCCCAGTAGACACCGGCGGCGGCGAGCACCGTGATGATGCTCAACCCCTGCCAGACCCGGTCGTTGCCGATGTCGCCGTTGAACAGCGCCCGGGTGCCGTCGACCGCCCAGGAGAACGGGTTCCATTTGGCGACGCCCTGCAACCAGCCCGGCGCGAAGGCGAGCGGCAGCAGGATGCCGGAGAGCAGCAGCACCGGCTGCGCCACCGTGTTCATCAACGGTGCGAGGGCGTCCTCACTCTTCACCTTCAACGCGACGCCGTAGGAGACCGCCGAGGTCATCAGCGCGATCAGGGCGAGCATGAGGTACGCCAACAGCAGGTCACCGATGAACACCCGCAGGTCGAACAGGAGCGCCAGCAGGGTGATGATGACGGCCTGGACCATCAGCGACACCACGTCCCGCAGGGACCGGCCGAGCAACAGGGCGAACCGGCTGATCGGGGTGACCCGGGACCGTTCGATGACCCCGGCCCGAAGCTCGGCGATGAGGCCGAAGCCCTGGAACAGGCCACCGAAGATGGCCAGCAGGACCAGCAGGCCAGGCACGAAGATCTTGTACGCCTCGGCCTGGGTGGGCGCGTTCAGCGCGGGCTTGAGCAGCGGAGCGAAGAGCAGCAGGTACATCACCGGCTGGAAGACACCGACGAAGACCCACACAGGGTTGCGCAGCAGCAGTTTCAGTTGCCGCTGAAAGATCAGCCAAGTGTCACGGGCGAGCTTCATGAGTTCTCCGGGTCGGGTCAGGACTCGCGCAGCGAGCGGCCGGTCTTGGTGAGGAAGACGTCGTCGAGGCTCGGGCGGTGCAGCTCGATCGACTTGAGGTCGAGCCCTGCCGCGTCGACCCGGCGCAGGATCCTCGGGATGGCGGTGGCGCCCTCGTCGACGAAGAGGCGTAGCCCGCCCTCGTCGAGTAGTTCCAGCCGGTTGACGTACTCCTCGCCGTCGAGCAGCTTCTCGGCCTCGCCGGTGGCGCTGACGTCCAGCCCGACCTGCACCACGTCGCCGGAGATCTCCCGCTTGAGTTCGGTCGGCGTACCCTCGGCGACCACCTCGCCGTGATCCATGATCGCGATGCGGTCGCAGAGCGCGTCGGCTTCGTCGAGGTAGTGCGTGGTGATGAAGACGGTCATCCCGTCGGTGCGCAACCGGCGGATCTCGTCCCACATGTGTGCGCGACTCTGCGGGTCGAGCCCGGTGGTGGGCTCGTCCAGGAAGACGATCTTCGGCTCGTGGATGATGCCGAGCGCGATCTCGACGCGACGCCGCTGGCCACCGGAGTACGTCTTGCACTTGCGGTCGGCGAACTCGGTGAGCTGGAACGCCTCCAGTGCCCGGATGGCCCGCCGCTGCGCCTCGGCCTTGCCGATGCCGTACATCCGGGCCTGGAGCACCAGTTCCTCGCGGCCGGTGGATTCGTCCCAGGTGCTCCCGCCCTGGGCGACGTAGCCGATCCTGCGCCGCACCTCGCCCGGGTTCTTGAGCAGGTCGGCACCGGCGATGGTGGCCTGGCCGCCGTCCGGCTCGATCAACGTCGCGAGCATCCGCAGTGTGGTGGTCTTGCCGGCTCCGTTCGGGCCCAGAAATCCGAAGATCTCACCGGCCGGGACGTCGAGGTCGACGCCGCGTACCGCATCGACGGTCTTCACCTCACGACCGGCTCGACTGCGGAACGATTTCCGCAGTCCTCTGGTCTGGATCATGTCTAGCTCCCCGCTCGTGGCCTGTGTCGGCCATCATCGTCACTGGCACTCGACCACATCGGTACGACACCACGCCGCTCAATTACCTGGCCCTGACAGTGCGGCATCCCACACTTAGTCACCGTTAGGGCCGCCGGGGTGGCCGATAAACTCCCGGTCAGTAACCTGCCGGGAGGAGCTACCAGGTGCGCAAGGTACTCATCGCCAACCGGGGCGAGATCGCCGTCCGGGTCATCCGGGCGTGCCGGGACGCGGGCCTCGGCAGCGTCGCGGTGTACGCCGACTCCGACCGGGACGCCCTGCACGCCACGCTCGCCGACGAGGCGTACGCCCTGGGCGGTGACACCGCCTCCGAATCCTACCTGCGCATCGACAAGCTGATCGATATCGCGAACCGTTCCGGCGCGGATGCGGTGCATCCCGGGTACGGCTTCCTCTCCGAGAACGCCGACTTCGCCCAGGCGGTGATGGACGCCGGCCTGACCTGGATCGGTCCCACCCCGCAGGCGATCCGCGACCTGGGTGACAAGGTGACCGCCCGGCACATCGCCCAGCGGGCCGGGGCTCCGCTGGTCGCGGGCACCGCTGACCCGGTCGGCAGCCCCGACGAGGTGATGGCCTTCGCGGTCGACCACGGTCTGCCGGTGGCGATCAAGGCAGCCTTCGGCGGCGGCGGACGCGGACTGAAGGTGGCCCGCACCATGGAGGAGATCCCGCAGCTGTTCGAGTCGGCGACCCGGGAGGCGGTCGCCGCCTTCGGGCGGGGCGAGTGCTTCGTCGAGCGTTACCTCGACCGCCCCCGCCACGTGGAGGCGCAGGTCCTCGCCGACCAGCACGGCAACGTGATCGTGGTGGGCACCCGGGACTGCTCGTTGCAGCGCCGCCACCAGAAGCTGGTCGAGGAGGCACCGGCCCCGTTCCTCACCGCCGCGCAGCGGGCCCAGATCCACGACAGCGCGAAGGCGATCTGCCGGGAGGCCGGCTACCACGGTGCGGGCACCGTCGAGTACCTGGTCGGCAACGACGGCACCATCTCCTTCCTGGAGGTCAACACCCGGCTCCAGGTGGAGCACCCGGTCACCGAGGAGACCGCCGGCATCGACCTGGTACGCGAGCAGTTCCGCATCGCCGACGGTGAGAAGCTGCGGTTCACCGAGGACCCGACCCCGCGCGGGCACTCCATCGAGTTCCGGATCAACGGCGAGGACCCGGGCCGTAACTTCCTGCCCGCCCCCGGCACGGTCACCGCGTTGCGGCTGCCCACCGGCCCCGGGGTGCGGGTGGACACCGGCATCTCGGCGGGCGACGTGATCGGCGGCAACTTCGACTCCCTCCTGGCCAAGGTCATCATCACCGGTGAGACCCGGACCGAGGCGCTGGAGCGGGCCCGCCGCGCGCTGGACGAGATGGTGGTCGACGGGATGGCCACCGCGCTGCCGTTCCACCGTCTGGTGGTTCGTGATCCGGCGTTCACCGCCGAGCCGTTCAGCGTGCACACCCGCTGGATCGAGACGGAGTTCGACAACACCGTGCCGCCGTTCGCCGCCGCTGCCGGGCCGCTTGCCAGCCCGGCCGAGCGCGAGACCGTCGTGGTCGAGGTGGGCGGCAAGCGGTTGGAGGTCAGCCTCCCCGCCGGTCTCGGCGCCGGTACGGCCGGTTCCGCGCCAGCCGCCCGCAAGCCCACCCGCCGGGGTGGCGGGACCACGGTGGGCGCGGCGGCCAGCGGTGACTCGCTCACCTCGCCCATGCAGGGCACGATCGTGAAGATCGCGGTCGCCGACGGCGACACCGTCGCCGAGGGCGATCTGGTCGTGGTGCTGGAGGCGATGAAGATGGAGCAGCCTCTGCACGCGCACAAGGCCGGCACGGTCAGCGGCCTGTCGGCCGAGGTCGGCGCGGTGATCACCGCCGGTGCGCCGATCTGCACCATCGCCTGAGCGTCCGGCGCGGACCGCGGTGGTCGGCGTAGCGGCGCGCTTCTAAGGTCGGGCGCATGCTCACCTCGGCCGTCGCCGGCTTCTCCCTGTCCATCGCCCTCATCGTCGCCATCGGCGCGCAGAACGCCTTCGTGCTGCGCCAGGGGCTGCGCCGGGAACACGTGGTGCCGGTGGTCCTGACCTGTGCCCTCTCCGACGCGCTGCTGATCGGGGTGGGCATCGCCGGGTTGGGTTCGGTGGTGGCCGGACGTCCGGTCCTGCTCACCGCGATCCGCTGGGGTGGGGCGGCCTTCCTGCTCGGGTACGCGGCACTCGCCGCCCGCCGCGCGTTGCGTCCCAGCGCGCTCACACCGGCCGACCGGCCGCCGGCCCGGCTCGGTCCGACGCTGCTGACCTGCCTCGCCTTCACCTACCTCAACCCGCACGTCTACCTCGACACGGTGCTGCTGCTCGGCGGCATCGCTCAGCAGCATCCGCACCGGTGGCTGTTCGGTGTCGGGGCGATGGCGGCCAGCGTGTGCTGGTTCACCGCGCTCGGTGCCGGGGCGTACCGGCTCGCTCCGCTGCTCGCGCGTGGACGGGTCTGGCAGGTGCTCGACGGCGTGATCGCGGTGGTGATGGTGGCCGTGGCCGTGGCACTGCTGTTGGGCTGAGTCATGATTGCCGGGTGCGGTTCCTCAATGACGTGACGCCCGGATACGACCTGACCTACAACGACGTCTTCATGGCGCCGGTGCGCTCGGAGGTGGGTTCACGGCTCGACGTGGATCTGGCCACCGGTGACGGCACCGGCACCACCATCCCCCTGGTGGTGGCGAACATGACCGCGGTCGCCGGGCGACGGATGGCTGAGACGGTGGCCCGACGCGGCGGCATCGTGGTGATCCCGCAGGACATCCCGATCGACGTGGTGGCCGAGGTGATCGCCTGGGTCAAGCAGCGGCACCTGGTGCACGACACGGCGATCGCGTTGGGCCCCAACGACACCGTCGGTGACGCCATCCACCTGTTGCCCAAGCGGGCGTACGGTGCGGTGATCGTGGTCGACGACGACGGCCGGCCGATGGGAGTGGTCACCGAGGCGGACACCGTCGGCGTGGACCGTTTCACCCAGTTGCGGCACGTGATGTCGACCGAGTTGCACACCGTGCCGGTCGACGCGGATCCGCGTACCGGCTTCGACCGGCTGTCGGCGGGGCGGCGGCGACTCGCGCCGGTGGTCGACGACGCGGGTCGGCTGGTCGGCGTCCTCACCCGGGCCGGGGCGCTGCGGGCGACGCTCTACAAGCCGGCGGTGGACGCCCAGGGTCGCCTGCGGGTCGCGGCGGCGGTGGGCATCAACGGCGATGTGGCGGGCAAGGCGAAGGCACTGTTGGAGGCCGGGGTGGACACCCTGGTCGTGGACACGGCGCACGGCCACCAGGAGCGGATGCTCTCCGCGCTGCGGACGGTACGCGGCCTCGACCCGGCGGTCCCGGTGGCCGCCGGCAACGTGGTCACCGCCGACGGGGTACGCGATCTGGTCGAGGCGGGTGCCGACATCGTCAAGGTCGGGGTCGGTCCGGGCGCGATGTGCACCACCCGGATGATGACCGGCGTCGGCCGACCGCAGTTCTCGGCGGTACTGGACTGCGCGACGGCCGCCCGGAAGCTGGGCCGTCACGTCTGGGCGGACGGTGGGGTGCGGCATCCACGGGATGTGGCCCTGGCGCTGGCCGCCGGGGCGTCCAACGTGATGATCGGCTCCTGGTTCGCCGGGACCTACGAGTCCCCCGGTGACCTCTACACCGACGAGGACGGCCGGCGCTACAAGGAGAGCTTCGGCATGGCCTCGGCGCGGGCGGTCAGTGCGCGTACCGGTGACGACAGCCCTTACGACCGTGCCCGCAAGGCCATCTTCGAGGAGGGCATCTCCACGGCCCGGATGTATCTGGACCCGGCCCGACCCGGCGTGGAGGACCTGATCGACGAGATCATCTCGGGGGTGCGCAGCGCCTTCACCTACGCTGGCGCACGCACCCTCGCCGAGTTCCACGAGCGGGCACTGGTCGGCGTGCAGAGCACCGCCGGATACACCGAGGGGATGCCCCTGCCGACCAGTTGGTGAGGCCGACTCGCCGCGCCCCGGGCCGGTCGGCGTGACCGGGGCCGGACGGCGTGACCGGGGCCGGACGGCGTGACCGGGGCCGGTCGGCGTGACCGGGGCCGGTCGGCGTGACCGGGGCCGGTCGGCGTGACCGGGGCCGGTCGGCGTGTCCCAAGACCGGCCGGGCCGCTCAGCCGGTCTCCCCGGTCGGGGTGAAGAGGTGCCGGATCACCGACCGGGCAGCCACGTCGCCGCCGTCGCGGTCGGGCCATGACCGATCCCGGATCGTGGCCCGACCGCACCTCGGCACCGGCTCAGCCGGTGGGCAGCAGATCCGCCGAGCGGGCGGCCACCGCCGCGCTCACCAGCCCGATCGCCTCGGCGACCGGCTGCGGCTCCAGCGATCTCCCGTCCCGCAACCGCAACGCCACCCGACCGTCGGCCACCTCCCGGGCACCCAGCACGGCGACGTACGGGATCCGGCGGCGTGCCGCGTCGCGGACCCGGGCACCGAGCGAACCGCCGTGGTCGACCTCGGCCCGCAGGCCCGCCTCGGTGGCCCGTCGGGCCAGGTCGAGCGCGGCCTCGGCCTGGTCCTCGCCGACCGGCAGGACGACCAACTGCACGGGGGCGTACCAGGGCGGGAAAGCGCCCCCGTGCACCTCGATCAGGTACGCGAAGAGCCGTTCCATGCTGCCGGCGAGGCTGCGGTGCACCATCACCGGGCGGCGTCGCCCGCCGTCGGCATCGGTGTACGACAGGTCGAACCGCTCGGGCTTGTCGAAGTCGATCTGGACGGTGGAGAGGGTGTACTCGCGTTCGGCCGCGTCCCGCACCTGAACATCGATCTTCGGACCGTAGAAGGCGGCCTCACCCGGTGCCTCGGTGTACGGCACCCCGTCGAGGGCGGCGCGGAGCAGGTCCTCGGCCCGCGCCCACTGCGCGTCGTCGCCGACGTACTTCTCCCCCGGCCCACGCAGCGACAGCCGTACGCCCGCCGGCCGCACGCCCAGCGCCGCGTGCGCGGCCCGGATCAGCCGCAGGATCTCCGCCACCTCCTCGCCGACCTGCTCCAGGGTGCAGAAGTTGTGCGCGTCGTTGAGGGTGATGGCGCGTACCCGGGACAGGCCACCGACCACCCCGGACCGTTCCGCCCGGTACATGCCCCCGATCTCCGAGATCCGCAGCGGCAGCTCCCGGTAGGAGCGCCCCCGTGACCGGTAGACCAGGGCGTGGTGCGGGCAGAGCGCCGGACGGAGCATCAGCTCGTCGTCGCCGTCTGCCAGCCGCATCGGAGGGAACATCTCGGCCGCGAAGTAGCCGAGGTGCCCGGAGACCTCGAACAGCTCACGTCGCCCCATCGGCGGGGTGTACACCTGCTGGTATCCGGCCCGGCGTTCCAGGTCACGCAGGTACTCCTCGACCGCGTGTCGGGCGGCGGCGCCGGCCGGCAGCCAGAGCGGCAGACCGGCCCCGGAGAGCGGATCGGTGGCGAACAGGTCCAGGTCCCGGCCCAGCCGGCGGTGGTCGATCATGTCTGGCTCCTTGGCGGTACGCCCCGACGACCGAACCCACGACGCACGAGTGCCCCGGGCGGATCGCCCGGGGCACTCGACAGTCGAATACGTCAGTGCGGCGCGCCAGGCTTCCCCGGCGTCGTCGTCAGCACCGCACTGCACATGCGCCGAGCGTACGCCCGCCGCGCAGATTGCGACACAGGATTGGGACCGGGCCGCTGGCACGGGACCTGCCAGCGGCCCGGAGGCGGCCCGGGCATCAGGAACGGGGGACCCGACGCTCGCCGGACCGCGTGTCAACGGTACGCCGCCGAACGAGTTTTCGGCGACCGTGCCCTACCGTCAATCTCCATCGATATTATGCGGTGAACGGCGCTCGGGGGGCCCAGCTGGGGCGCAGCGAGGCGTGGGTGTCACTGGTCACGCCAGGCCAGGGCCGTCGCGGGTGATGTCGCACACCACGTCAGGCTCGGTAGGTTCCGTCGGACAGCACGCGAGGTGGCCCGGTGCCTGAACTACTCATCCAGGTGGCATCCCCCGATGTGGCGTACCTCGCGTTGTTCATCCTGCTGGCCGTGGACGCCTTCGTGCCGGTGGTGCCCACCCAACTGCTGATGCTCACCGGCGGGGCACTCACCGTGTACGGCGGGCTGAGTTTGCCGAAGACCGTCGCCGTCGGCGCGCTCGGCGTCCTCGCCGGTGATCTGGCCTGTTACCTGCTCGGCCGTTACACGCTGGGACGTCGGCCACCGCAGCCGCCGGGTACGGGTCGCGCCCGACGGATAGCCGGCCGCCTCACCCGGGGCCTGCGTCGCCCTGGGCCGATGATGATCCTGCTGTGCCGTTTCGTGCCCGGCGGACGGATGGCCGCCTGCTTCGCCGCCGGCCGCAGCCGGTACCCGGTCCGGCTGTTCCTGCCGTGTGCCGGCATCGCGGCTGCGGGCTGGGCGGCGTACGGCGGGCTGGTGGGGCATCTGGGCGGCGCCGCGCTGACCGGGTCCGCCTGGCGGATGGTGGTCGTCGCGGCGGCGGCTGCCGCTGGCTTCGCGCTGACCGGTTGGGCGCTGGCCTCCGTCACCGCACGGCTTTACCCGGCCCCGGCCGAGGTCCCCGCCGACTGATCGCTCTGGTCGTTCACCCGGGGGAAATGCCGGAGTGCCTGTCGGGGTGGTCCCCGGGTCAGATTTCGGTGCTCGTCCCGGATCCGTCTGAGGTGCCCGCGACGACAGGCTGAAGGCATGCCTGGAATCCGGAACAACGGTGCACTGGCCCTCGGTGGGATCGTCCTCGCGGCGCTGCTCACCGTCATCGGTCACGCCGGTGTCAGCGACCTCGACCCGGTAAGCCTGACCGTCAGCGACTACGCGGTCTCCGACTCCGGCGAGGTCATCCACGTGGCGATGTTGCTGCTCGCCGCCGCCTCCGCCGTGCTCGTCCCGACCCTGGGTCGGCTGGACCGTCTCCGGTCGGATCGGCCCGCAGGTGCGCCCGCCCCGCTCGGGCGCGGTGGCCGGGCAGCCCAGTGGCTGTTGGGGGTCTGGGCGGGCGGACTACTGGTGTCGGGCCTGGTGCCGACGAACCCACCCGGCACCGACATGGGCACCGCCGCCTACGTGCACCGGTACGCCTCGGTGATCGCCTTCGTGGCGTTGCCGATCGCCGGCTGGTTGGTCGCCGCCCGGCTTCCCGCCGGGGACCGGGCCGGGCGCTGGCTGCGCGCCCTGACCGTGACCAGCCTGCTGCTGGCCGTCGCCATGGCCTGGTCCGCCTACCCCGGCGACCGCGCCTACTACGGCCTGATCGAACGAGCCCTCATCCTCGCCGAGGTGGGCCTGCTCACCGTCGTTGCCGCCTACTCCAGCTCGTGGAGCATCAGCTGGCGGGCCGCCTCGGTGACCGAGCCGGAGAGGCTGGGGTAGATGGTGATGGTCTGGGCCAGTTCGTTGACGGTGAGGTTGTTCTCCACCGCCATCGTGATCGGCAGGATCAGTTCGCTGGCCTTCGGCGCCACCACCACGCCACCGATCACCTGGCCGCTGGCCGGTCGGCAGAACAGTTTGACGAAACCGTCCGCGATCTCGCCCATCTTCGCCCGGGCGTTGCCGTCCAGCGGCAGCATCACCTGACGCGCCGGCACCTTGCCGGAGTCCACCTCGTCCTGCGACACCCCGACCGTGGCCAGCTCCGGGTCGGTGAAGACGTTCGCGGAGACGGTACGCAGCCGCAGCGGCCGAACCGCCTCGCCGAGCGCGTGCCACATGGCGATCCGCCCCTGCATCGCGGCGACGCTGGCCAGCGGCAGCACTCCGGTGCAGTCACCGGCCGCGTAGATGCCCGGCACGTTGGTCCGGGAGACCCGGTCCACCGTCACGTAGCCGCCCCGGGCCAACTCGACGCCGTACTCGGCCAGGCCCAGCTCGGCGGTGTTGGGGATCGAGCCGACGGCGATCAACGCGTGGGAGCCGGTCACCGTACGCCCGTCGGAGAGCTCGACCTCGACGCCGTCACCGACGCGGCGGACGCTCTCGGCGCGGGAGTTGTTCAGGATGCTCATGCCCCGGGCCCGGAAGACCTGCTCGATCGCCTGTGCGGCGTCGGCGTCCTCGTGCGGCATCACCCGGTCCCGGCTGGAGACCAGGGTCACCTCGACGCCCATCGCGAGGTACGCGCTGGCGAACTCGGCACCGGTCACCCCGGAGCCGACCACGATCAGGTGCTCCGGCAGCTCGGGCAGGTCGTAGACCTGTCGCCAGGTCAGGATGCGTTCGCCGTCGGGCAGTGCGGTGGGCAACTGGCGCGGCGTGGCACCGGTGGCGATCAGCACCGTCGAGGCGTCGATCGCGTACGCGGCCTCCTCGCCGTGCGGCGTGACGATCACCCGGTGGGTGTGGCCGAGCGTGTCCTCGCCGAGTCGGGCGCGCCCGGAGACGAAGGTGACCCCGGCCTTGACCAGCTTCGAGTGGATGTCGCCGGACTGCGCCAGGGCGAGCCGCTTGACCCGCTCGTTGACCGCCTGCGCGTCGACGGTGACCGCCTCCAGCCCGTCGGAGTGCACCCCGAACACCTCGGTGTCCCGGTAGCCGGTCACCACCTCGGAGCTGGCGATGAACGTCTTCGACGGCACGCAGTCGGACAGCACGCAGGCGCCGCCCGCGCCCTCCGCCTCCACGACGGTGACGTCGGCGTCCAGTTGCGCCGCTACCAGGGCCGCCTCGTAGCCCGCCGGACCCCCGCCGATGATCACGATCCGGCTCACCACGACCGCCCCTTCTCCGTACTCACAGTGACTTTCTTCTCCCCGACGCGTCCGACACGCACCGTCGTATTCTCCCCCACGCGCCAGCCGGGCTATCGTCATCGCCGTGCGTCATTACGCCGCCTACGGCTCGAACCTGGACCCTGCTCGGATGCGCGCCTACTGCCCGCATTCGCCGATGGTGGGCATCGGCTGGCTGGAGGGATGGCGCCTGACCTTCGCCGGTGAGGACGTCATCGGCTGGGAGGGCGCGGTCAGCACCGTGGTCGAGTCGCCCGGCGACCGGGTCTTCGTGGCGCTCTACGACATCCACCCCTACGACGCGGCCCAGCTGGACGAGATCGAGGGCGTCACCTCCGGCACGTACCGGAAGCTGACCGTGCGCGTCTCGACGCTGGACGGCGACGTGACGGCCTGGGTCTACGTCTTCGACGGCTACGAGGGCGGGCTGCCCACCTCGTGGTACCTCTCGGAGATCGCGAACGCCGCCGAGAAGGCCGGCGCGCCGGACGACTACGTCATCGAGCTGCGGTCCCGGCCCACCGGCACCGCGTCGGCGTAGCGCGTCTTCCACCTCTCCAGTCTGCTACCGGGCGTCATGGCACCGGGCGTCGACCCCGGTGCTCCGGGTGGATCATCCCAGAATGGGCGGATTCTCAGCCCTCCGCGTGGCTACGTGCCGTGGTCAGCAACTCGACCAGCTCCGCGCCCTCGGCGGGGCCCAGCGCGGTGAAGGCGGGCGCGACGAGCCGGTCGGTCATCGCCTCGGCCCACAGCCGCCGTCGCACCAACGGCCCGACCGGCGGGTAGGGCGGCGGCCACCCACAGGCCAACGCGCCGCTGGCTCCCTCGGGGCCCGCCAGCACCGCCTCCAGCGGCGTCATCCCGCTGGCGCGTACGGCCACCAGGTGCGCGCCGGTGAAGTGCTCCCGCAGCAGGCGTAGGCCGGCGGCGACCCGGGCGCCGGGGGTCGGCACGTCCAACGGCATCGCCCGCCACGCCGCGAACAGCGGCATCCCACTGGCGTCGGCCGCCGCCACGGCCCGCTCCACCAGCACGGTGAGTCGGTCGAGGCGGGGCAGATCACCGAGCACCTCCTCACCCCACCGACAACACTCGGCGAGGCTGACAGCGGCCACCTCGGACGGCCGGACCACGCGAACGGCGGCGTCCCAGCCGTCGGCCACGGCGTCGGGGGCGATGAAGCCGAGCGCCGCGGCCACGGTCTCGGCCCGTACGTCACCGAGCGCGCCGGCTCGACCGGCGACGTAGAAGGCCCACCCGGAGATGCCGAGCAGCCGCGCCCGGCGCAACGTGGTGGGGCATCGGGTGTACGCCTCGCCGAGGGCGAGCACCGCCGGCTTGCTCGCCGTCGCGACCTGCTCCGGCGTCATCCCGCCCCGCCCACACCCGCGCACATGAAGGATCCGCCCGAAGGTCCGTCCATGAGGGACAAGTCTGCCGGTCAACCGTCGGGGTCGGCATCCCCCTCCTCGGCGGCCAACGCCTCCATTGCGGCCTCAACTTCGCCGGTACGTCGCCGCGCGCTGGTCAGCGCCCGTTCGGCAGCCCGGCGGGCCAGCCGGGACCGGCTGAGTTCCTGCTCGGCGACGGCCCGGCGGCGTTCCAGCTCGGCCAGCTCCGCCTCGACGGCATCCAGCGCGGCGGCGCCGTCGCGTTCGGCCGCCGCCGCGCCGGCCAGGTCCGCCTCGGCCCGTTCCTGGTCGGTACGCGCCCGGTCCAGTTCCTTCTCCAGCGCCTGGCGGCGCCGGGCCCGTTCGGCGCGTGCGGCTCGCTGCGCCTGTTCGGTACGCAGCGCACCACGGTCCGCTGGGCGCTGCCGGACCGGCGCGGCGGGCGGCGGTTCCTCGCCGCCGGTCACCAGACGCAACTGCGGCCGGGGCACCTCGCCGAACCCCGCGTAGTGCGCCGACCGCAGCAGCCGTCCGGAACGCACCTGCTCGGCCACCTCGACGTCGGAGAGCGCGGCGTTGAGCGTCGCCTCGACCTCGGCCAGCGGCAACTTCCCGCCCGACGGGGCACCCTCGACGTCGGCGGCGAGCCGACGGACCTCGGCGACCAGGGCACCGACCACCGCCCGCCGCTGTGCGGACAGTTCCCGCAGTCGCGGGCCGCGCAGCTCGCGCTGGGCCTCCCGGAGCGCCTCGGCCAGTTGCACCAGCTCGGACACCAGCTCGGGCCGCTCCAGCGCGAGCAGGTTGACCAGCCAGGCGGCCACGGTGGGCCGACGCAGCCGGGCGATCTCCCGGGCGGTACGCGGATCACCGGCACGACGCGCCTGCGCGACGGCGGCGTCGCGGGCGGCGACGAACCGGTCGGGCGGCGTGCGGTACAGCTGCTCGACGAGGTCCGGTGGGGGGTCGGGCATCGGCTCAGCCGTCGATCCGGGTGCCCGGCTCCAACCGCTGGTACTCGCTGCCGGACAGCGCCGTGTACTGCCGGTCGAGCACCATGTAGCCGTTGTCGTTGAGCAGGGCGTCGTGCAGCGCGAAGACCCGACGTGGTGCCACCGCCCGGATGAAGTCGACCACCTCGGAGAACTTCGACCACGGCGCGTGGATCGGCGCGAAGAGGGTGTCGACCTCGACGTCCTCCGGGACGAACAGGGCGTCGCCGGGGTGGTAGACGACCTCGTTGACCAGGTAGCCAAGGTTGTCGATCACCGGGATGTCGGGGTGGATGACCGCGTGCCGGCCACCGTGGGCGCGTACCGGGATCCCGGCGGCGGTGAACGACTCCCCGGGGGCCACCGGGCGCAGCACGTCAGCCGCGTCACCGAGGGCACCGGCCAGCGACGCCGGGCCGTGGATGGCGAACGGGCGTCGCGCCAGCTGCTGGTTCACCGCGGCCAGGTCGAGGTGATCCGGATGTTCGTGGGTGATCAGCACGGCGTCGACCCCGTCCAGCGCCTCCGCCGGATCACTGAACACCCCCGGGTCGATGACCAGCACTCCCCCGTCGTGCTCGATCCGCAGGCACGAGTGGGCGTACTTGGTGAGCCGCATCGTGATGCCTCCCATATCGATTCGTGACGTCCTGAGCGCAGTCTGCCGGAACCCGGGCGGTGGTGTGCGACGTCCGAGCCATTGCCCACTCGGGCAGTCGAAAGGGGAACGGGGATGAGAATGGGCAGAACCCACCGCCGTGGGACCACGGCGGTGGCGATACTTGCCGCGCTGCTGATGCTCGCCGGTTGCGGCAGCGGCGGCGGCAGCGACTCCGGGTCCGACCACGCGGCGGCCGAGGCGCCCGCGGTGGCGCGGGAGGGTGCCGCCGCGCAGGAGGGCGGCGGCGCCCGGGCCGACGCGCAAGGCGGTGCCGGTGCGGCGACGGACACCCGGGTCGACCAGCGGGCCATCATCTACACCGGATCCATCCGGGTGCAGGTGGACGATGTGGATGCCGCCGCACGGGATGCCGCCGCCGCGGCCACCCGGGCCGGCGGTTTCGTCGGCGGGGACCAACGCCGCAGCTCCGACGACGACGCGGTCGCCGATCTCGAACTGCGGGTACCGGCGCCGCGGTTCCACGCGGTGGTGGAGGAGCTGGCCGGTCTCGGCCGTCAGGAACGCCGGGAGATCAGCACGCAGGACGTCACCGAGGAGACCGTCGACCTCGACGCCCGGATCACCACCCAGCGGGCCCGGGTGGAGAGCGCGCGACGGCTGCTCGCCCAGGCCGACTCGATCAGTGACCTGGTCGCCATCGAGAACGAACTGGGCCGGCGGGAGGCCGACCTCGCCTCGCTGGAGGCGAAGAAGCGGCGGCTCGCCGACCTGACCGCGTTGTCCACCATCACCGTGACCCTGGTGGGTCCGGGTGTCACCATCAGCGACGAGGAGGACAACCAGACCGGTTTCCTGGTCGGGCTCAAGGGCGGCTGGAAGGTCTTCCTGGCCTCGATGAACGTCCTGCTCACCGTGCTCGGGGCGATCCTGCCGTGGCTGCTGGTCCTCGGCGTGCCGGTGGCTGCGCTGTGGTGGCTGGTCCGTCGCCGCCGCCGGAACCGACCGACGGCACCGGTCGGCGCGCCACCACCGCCGAGTGTCAGCGTGCCGCCGTCAGTGCCTGGAGCGCGGTCTGCACCATGACTCGTACGCCCACCGGGATGGCTCGTTCGTCCACATCGAACGACGCCCGGTGCAGGTCGACGTTCGGCCCGGAGCGGCCGACCCCGAGTCGGGCGAGAGCGCCGGGGACGTACTCCAGGTACCAGGAGAAGTCCTCACCGCCCATGCTCTGCGGGGTCTCCGCGACGCCCTCCGGGCCGAGCGCGGCGGCGGTGGCCGCGTTCAGTACCCCGATCGCCCGCGCGTCGTTGCAGACCGGCGGACGACCACGCAGGTACTCCAGGTCGACGGTGGCACCGGTCGGTGCGATCACGTCCCGGACCACCTGCGACACGATCTTGGGAGCCTGTTCCCAGGCGTCGCGGTCCATCACCCGCAGCGTGCCGGAGGCGGACGCCTCGGACGGGATGACGTTGTACCGGGTGCCGGCTGAGGCGTGACCGAAGACCAGCAACAGACCGCTATTCGCCGGCACCCGACGGCTGACCAGGGCCGGAACCTCGGTGATCAGCCGGCCGAGCGCGTCGACCAGGTCCACCGTCAGGTGCGGGCGGGCGGTGTGGCCGCCCGGCCCGGTGAGCCGCACGGTGACGTTGTCGGCGGCGGCGGTGATCGGGCCGACCCGCAGGCCCACCCGACCGACCGGCAGGTTCGGGTCGCAGTGCAGCGCGAAGATCTGCACCACGTCGTCGAGGCCGCCGGCCTCGATCACCTCCAGCGAGCCGCAGGGCAGGATCTCCTCGGCGGGCTGGAAGATCAGCCGGACCCGGCCGGGCAGCTCGCCCAGGTCGGCCAGCTGCGCGAGCAACATGCCGACGCCCAACATGATCGTGGTGTGCACGTCGTGCCCGCAGGCGTGGCAGACCCCGTCGACGGTGGAGCGGTACGGCACGTCCTTGACGTCGGTCAGCGGCAGCGCGTCGATGTCGGCGCGCAGCGCGATCACGGGACCGTCCGGTCGGCCGTCGATGTCGCAGATCACCCCGTTGCCCTTGGGCAGCAGTCGCGGCTGCAACCCGGCCAGGGAGAGTTCCCGCGCGATCAGGGCGGCGGTCTCGAACTCCGTGCCGGACAGCTCCGGGTGCGAGTGAATGTGACGGCGTGTGGCGATCAGTCCCGGTACCCGGAGGGCGAGCAGGTGATCCAACTCGAAGGGCAGGGGCTGGGTACCGGTCGGCGCATCCGGCCAGGACGGCGCCAGATGGTGACCGGACGGCATCGTCAACGCACTCGTCACGTCGAATTCTCTTCGATCACTAGAAATGGATGGATCATCGGGAACAGCAGACAGCGTAGACCCCCGACGGTGACTCTGCGCAACCTCGTTCCGGTGATGATCAGACCGCGCAGCGTCACGTATGCCCTGCTGAGAGCGTCCGCAGGTGAGCGGTACAGCAGGTAGATCGCGGTCGAACGCCGTCATCCACCCCTCACCTCCTACAACGCGTAATCGCGCCTACGGTGCCGAGAATCTCTTCGGAACTATCGTCCTCGTTCCGAATTGTCGCATTAGTCGCGCCAGTGAACTGACGTTACGACAATTACCCGACCACTCCCGGCAACGGGCACCCGCGAACGTTCACATGCGCACAGGCCCTTCGACCGCACACCATGTGCGTCCGTCTGATCATCGGAGGAGGAGTACCCGGGACCGGGCCATCCGACACGCTGAGCGACGAACCACCCAACCACCGACGCTTCGCGGGGGCGAAACGATCGGTGGTCGAGGTCAGAATCGGTCGGTGGGCTGGTAGCGGCCCCACACCTCGCGCAACGCCCCACACACCTCGCCGACGGTGGCCCGCTCGCGCAGTGCCGTCTTCATCGGGTGCAGCACGTTCCCGGTGCCCGAGGCGGTCTCCCGCAGCTCGGCCAGGGCCCGTTCCACCGCCGCCGAGTCACGCTCGGCCCGCAGCTTCGCCAGCCGCTCCGCCTGCGCCGCCTCGATCGCCGGGTCGACCCGCAGCGGCTCGTACGGCTCCTCGGCGTCGATGGTGAACCGGTTGAGCCCGACCACCACCCGCTCACCCGAGTCGATCTCCTGTGCGATCCGGTACGCGGACTGCTCGATCTCGCGCTTCTGGAAGCCCGCCTCGATCGCGTCCACCGCCGACCCGTGCTCGAAGACCCGAGCCATCAGCGCGTCGGCTGCCGCCTCGATCTCGGCGGTCATCGCCTCCACCACGTACGAGCCGGCGAACGGGTCGACCGTGGCGGTGAGATCCGTCTCGTACGCCAGCACCTGCTGGGTACGCAGCGCCAGCCGGGCCGCCTTCTCGGTGGGCAGCGCGATCGCCTCGTCGAAGCTGTTGGTGTGCAGCGACTGGGTGCCGCCGAGCACCGCGCCGAGCCCCTGCACGGCGACCCGGACCAGGTTCACCTCGGGCTGCTGGGCGGTCAACTGCACACCCGCGGTCTGGGTGTGGAAGCGCAACATCATCGACTTCGGGTTCTTCGCCCCGAACTCGTCGCGCATGAGGCGGGCCCAGATCCGCCGGGCCGCCCGGAACTTCGCCACCTCTTCGAGCAGGGTGGTGCGGGCGACGAAGAAGAACGACAGGCGGGGGGCGAAGTCGTCCACGGCCAGCCCGGCGTCGATCGCCGCCCGGACGTACTCCACGCCGTTGGCCAGCGTGAACGCGATCTCCTGCACGGGCGAGGCACCGGCCTCGGCCATGTGGTAGCCGGAGATGGAGATGGTGTTCCACTTCGGCACCTCGGTACGGCAGTAGCCGAAGGTGTCGGCGACCAGCCGCAGCGAGGGCTTCGGCGGGAAGATGTACGTCCCCCGGGCGATGTACTCCTTGAGGATGTCGTTCTGGATGGTGCCGTTGAGCGCCGAACCCGGCACCCCGTTCTCCTCGGCGACGAGTTGGTAGAGCAGCAGCAGCACCGAGCCGGGCGCGTTGATCGTCATCGAGGTGGAGACCTTGTCCAGCGGGATGCCGTCGAACAGCAGCCGCATGTCCTCGATGGAGTCGATGGCCACCCCGACCTTGCCCACCTCGCCGTGCGCGATCGGGTCGTCGGAGTCGTACCCCATCTGGGTGGGCAGGTCGAAGGCGACCGACAGGCCCATCGTGCCGGCCCGCAACAACTGGTGGTAGCGCGCGTTGGACTCGGTGGCGGTACCGAAGCCCGCGTACTGGCGCATGGTCCACGGACGGGAGGTGTACATGGTGGGGTAGACCCCACGGGTGTACGGGAACTCGCCCGGCGCGCCGAGCCGGGAGTCCAGGTCGTCAGGTAGATCGGCGGGCGTGTAGACGCCCTTGATCGGGAAACCGGACTCGCTTGACCGCCGTTCGCTCATCACCGGATGGTAGGACGCGCGGGCCGGGCGTCGGGTGAGGGATAGCGCACACCATCTCACCTGCCGCGACAACAGGTGAGTGTCTGCTCACGTACCGTCGAGTAACTGAAACGTCCGCCGCGCCGGCTTTCGCATCGGGCGTCTGAACCAGCAAGATAGGGGGGTTGTGTCCCAGCCCTCTCGACTTCCCCCGGTGGCTTTTCTGTGACTCAGATCCCGACGTGGAGCGGCGGACCAGTCAGCACTCCCACCAACGGACGCGCGACACCCGGCACCGTCATCGGTGAGCGGTACTCGCTGCGCTCCGCGGTGGGCAACGGCGGCATGGGTACGGTCTGGCGGGCCACAGACACACTTCTGCGCCGCGACGTCGCGGTCAAGGAGGTCGTCCTTCCTCCCGGCCTGGCACCGAGCGACCGCGACGCGATGTACGAACGCACCCTGCGGGAGGCCCGGGCCGCCGCCGCCATCGCCCACCCTGCGGTGGTCCAGGTGTACGACGTGGTCACCGAGGCCGGTCGGCCGTGGATCGTGATGGAGCTGCTGGACGCTCGCAGCCTCGCCGACATGGTCATCGAGGACGGGCCGATCGCCCAGCGCGTGGTTGCCAAGATCGGCATTGCGCTGCTCGGCGCGCTTGAGGTGGCGCACGCGATCGGGGTGCTGCACCGCGACGTCAAGCCGGCCAACGTGCTGATCTGCTCGGACGGTCGCTGCGTGCTGACCGACTTCGGGGTCGCCCGGATGCCCACCGACGTGCAGCTCACCACCCCCGGGATGGTGCTGGGCTCACCGCACTTCATCTCGCCCGAGCGGGCCATGGGGCAGGAGTTCGGCCCGCCCAGTGACCTGTTCTCCCTCGGCGTGACGCTGTACACCGCCGTGGAGGGCCGGCCGCCGTTCGACCGGGGCGACCCGATCGAGACCATGCACGCCGTGGTCGAGGATCCGCCCGCCCCACCACAGCGCAGCGGCCCGCTCACCCGCGTGCTGATGGGTCTGCTGGAGAAGGACCCGGCCCGTCGACTCGACGTGCACACCGCCCGCGCCATGCTGCGCGAGCTGCTGGCCGGCCCGCTGAGCAGCAGCTCTGCCGGGGTCAACTCGATGACCGACCAGTACTCCGTGATGCCGGTGCCACAGCCCACACCGATCAGCGCGCCGGCTGCCCCGGCGGCGCCGACCCCGTCCGGCCAGATCGGCGGCCGGGCCATGCTCGGCCCCGGCGAGTCGCTGACCGACCGGCTGGCCGCGCTACGCCGAGGCGAGCGCCCCAGCCAGACCGCTGTCGCCGGTGCCACCGCGATGGAGGACACCAGCGCCGACGCCCTGGCCCGACCGGCACAGCGTGGCGCTGCGGCGTCCCCGCCCGCAGGGCGCACCTACGGCGGCTCCGAGGCGACGCAGCGCATCGACGCGGACAGCACCCAACGGGTCGGACCGGAGGTGTTCGGCTACGGCTCCCAGCCCGACGCCACCCAGCGGGTCGGCGGCTACGGTGCCAGCCCTGACGCCACTCAGCAGCTCGGTGGCTACGGCTCCCAGCCCGAGGCGACGCAGCGGATCGGCGGCGGTTACGGCGGAGCCCAGTGGCCGGCCGCACCCCACCAGCCGTACGGCACCCCGACCCCCGCCGCCAACGGCGGCAGCCCGGTCGACCGGGCGAAGGCCGCCGGGGTCCGGGCGATCGACACCGTGAAGGGCTGGCCGCGCAAGGCCCAGCTCGCGGCGGCCGGTGGCCTCGCGGTGCTCCTGCTGCTCGGCATCGTGGCCTTCGCCAGCGGTGGCGACGAGACACCCACCCCACCGATCGCCGAGCCGTCCAACTCGGCCGAGGAGGGGCCGAGCCTTGAGATGCAGGAGCACTCGGCGCGCGGGGTGCGGATGATGGTGCCCAAGGGCTGGAAGCGGGCCGCGCCCGCCGGTGCCGTCTACATCGACTACACCGACCCGGAGGACAGCGGCCGTCGGGTGCGGATCCTCAACGAGCCGTTCAGCGGCACGTCGAGCCGCTGGGCGGAGATCGCGGAGAACGGGCTCAGGACCAAGTCGAAGTCGTGCGCCAAGCCGTACACCCAACTCGCCATGGCCGAGAAGGAGCTGGTCGGCAAGCCGTCGGCCGAGTTCGAGTACACCTGTGGCGAGGGTGACACCATGCGGCACGGCATCTGGCACGGCGTAGCCCACGACGGCCGGATCTACTCGTTCTACCTGACCTCGACCGACGCCCGCTTCGAGGAGAGCAAGCCGATCTACGCGGAGATGCTCAAGTCGTTCCAGCTCACGGCGGCCGGCTGAGTCGGGGCGCACGCCCGTGGTGATCCGCCGCCGTGCTATCAAGAGGCATGGCGGCGGAGCACACTGACCTTGACACCATCCGCGAGCGGGCCGAACGCTGGCTCGCCGACGACCCTGACCCGGCCAGCCGGGCGGAGCTGCGGGCGGTGCTCGACCGGCTGCCGGAGAGCGCGGCGGAGCTGGCGGACCGGTTCGCCGGGCCGCTGACCTTCGGCACCGCCGGGCTGCGCGGGCCGCTGCGTGCCGGCCCCAACGGCATGAACCTCGCGGTGGTCACCCAGGCCGCCGCCGGGCTGATCGCGTGGCTCGCCGCCCAGGGTGGCACCGGCCCGCTGGTGATCGGGTACGACGCCCGGCGCGGCTCCCGCGAGTTCGCCGAACGCACCGCCCAGGTGGCCACCGGGGCGGGACGCCCTGCCCTGCTGCTGCCCCGCCCGCTGCCCACCCCGGTGTTGGCCTACGCGGTGCGACACCTGTCGGCCGTGGCCGGGGTGATGGTGACCGCCAGTCACAACCCGCCGCAGGACAACGGCTACAAGGTCTACCTCGGTGCCGAGCTGGGCGGAGAGCTGGGCGCCGGGGCGCAGATCGTGCCGCCGGCCGACGCCGGTATCGAGGCCGCCATCCGCGCGGTCGGCCCGCTGGCGCAGGTCCCGCTCGGCCCCGCCGGCCAGGTGCTCGGTGACGATCTGGTCGCCGCGTACGTGACCCGGGCGAAGGAAGTGGTGGCACCGGGTGGCCCCCGGGACCTGACCGTGGCGTACACCCCGCTGCACGGCGTCGGGGCGACGGTGCTGACCGCCGCCTTCGCCGCCGCCGGTTTTCCGGTGCCCGGCGTGGTACCCGACCAGGCCGAACCGGATCCGGACTTCCCGACGGTCAGCTTCCCCAACCCGGAGGAGCCGGGCGCGGTGGACCGGCTGGTCGCGCTCGCCGAACGCACCGGAGCGGGCCTGGCCATCGCCAACGACCCCGACGCCGACCGCTGTGCCGTCGCGGTGCAGGACGGTCCGGGTTGGCGGATGCTGCGCGGGGACGAGGTGGGTGTGCTGCTCGCCGACCACCTGATGCGGCGCGGCGTGCGTGGCCTCTACGCCACCACCATCGTCTCCTCGTCACTGCTGCGGGCGATGTGCGCCGCGCGTGGCCTGCCGTACGGGGAGACGCTCACCGGGTTCAAGTGGATCGTGCGGGCCGGGGACGGATCCACGCCGCTGGTGTTCGGCTACGAGGAGGCGCTCGGCTACTGCGTCGCCCCGGACCACGTACGCGACAAGGACGGCATCACCGCCGCGCTGACCGTGGCCGAGCTGGCCGCCGGCCTCAGGGCAGCGGGCCGCACGCTCACCGACCGGCTGGACGAGCTGGCCGCCGAGTTCGGCGTGCACCACACCGACCAGCTCTCGGTACGCGTCGACGACCTGCGCCTGATCGCCGACGCGATGGCCCGGATCCGCGCGGCCACCCCGGGCAGCCTGCTCGGTCAGCCGGTCACCGAGGCACAGGACCTGCTGCCCGAGGCGGACGTGGTGATCCTGCGTACCGAGACGGCACGGGTGGTGATCCGGCCGTCCGGCACTGAACCGAAGCTCAAGGCGTACCTCGAAGTGGTGGAGCCGGTCGCCGACGGTGACATCGTCGCGGCCCGCACCCGCGCGGCGGCGGCGGTTTCGGCGCTCCGCACCGAAACCGCCGCCGCCCTCGGCATGTAAGGAAGGGCACCTTGTTAACGCCTGCGGTATAGGAAGGGCCCCCTACTAACACCGCCCAGCCGATCAACGGGGCGGGAGCAGAGGTGCGGGTGGATCAGGGGCGGGGGCCCAGGGCGTGTTCGACGGCGCGGCCCAGCGCGGCCACCACCAGGGCGACCGAGGGACGGACCACCGAGTCGTCCAGGCTGACCTGGCCGGAGAAGCCGGCCCCGCTGGCGATCTCCTCCAGCCGGTCGCGGGCGGCGTCGGCGTCCTCGCCGGTGACGCCGAGCGCCGACTCCATCCGGAGCACGGCGACCAGGGTCGCGAGAGCGGCGGTGCGCTCGTCCGGAGGGGCACCGGTGAGCGCCACGGCGAGCCGCTGCCGGGTCTCCTCCTCCACCGACGGGTCCACCACCGGGTACCGGTGCACGTGGATGAAGCCCAACTCCGTCTCGTCGACGTCACGGACGACACCCTGCTCGCAGAGGTCGCCGAGGATCCTGTCGCGGAGGCCGTGGCGTAGTCGCTGCACCCAGGACGAGGGGCTGTGTGGCGGGTCCGCCGCGATCTTCGCCAGCACCGCGTCGACGACCGGCTCCCCGGTCGGCGTCGGATCCACCGCCCGCAGGGCCCCGTCGACGTACGCGATCCGACCCGCCAGGGCCAACTCGATCAGGACGGCGGCGGCCATCCCCAGGTCGAGACTGATCCGCGGCAGGGTCGCCTTACCGGTCTCGTCGTCGTACGCGAGCAGGAGTAGTTCCTCGGCGAGCGGAACACCAGTCATGGCCCGAGACGCTAGCCGCTGGACACCACCACCCGCAGCACAAACCGCGCTCAGAAGCGGGGCATGCCGCCGAACTGCCGGTCACCGGCGTCACCGAGGCCCGGCACGATGAACATGCTGTCGTTGAGGCCGTCGTCGATGGCGGCGGTGACCAGGCGCAGCGGCAGCCCGGAACGCTCCAGCCGCTCGATGCCGGCCGGTGCGGCGAGCACGCAGAGCACGGTGATGTCGGTGCAGCCGCGCTCGGCGAGCAGCCGACAGCAGTGCTCCAGCGAGCCACCGGTAGCCAGCATCGGGTCGAGGACCAGCACCGGCAGGCCGGAGAGGTCCCGGGGCAGCGACTCCATGTAGGCGCGCGGCTCGAATGTCTCCTCGTCGCGGGCGAGCCCGACGAAGCCCATCGAGGACTCGGGCAGCAGCCCCAGCGCGGCGTCGGCCATGCCGAGGCCCGCCCGCAGCACCGGCACCAGCAGCGGCGGGTTGGCCAGCCGGGTGCCGTCGGTGGCGGTCACCGGCGTCTGCACCGGGTACGTCTCCACTGGGAAGGAGCGCGCCGCCTCGTACACCAGCATGGTGGTGAGTTCGTGCAGCGCGGCCCGGAACGAGGAGGAATCGGTGCGTTCGTCCCGCATGGCGGTCAGCCTGGACTGGGCGAGCGGGTGGTCAATGACGAGTACGTCCACGATCGGTCAACCTACCTGCCTCCGGGTGGCAGCTTGCCGACCCCGGCGCGACCAGCGATGTCGTTCACCCCTGAGCACCCGAGCCTGCGGTGACCAAGATCACGCGGCGTGAACCTGCGTAGACTTCCAGGCATGACGGCGACAGCGACGTCGGCCCGCTCGGACCTCTCCGAGCTGGGACGATCCGAAACCGCTCTGCGGACCTTCCTGCACGGCCTACCGGGCGTGGACCAGGTCGGCGCGGAGCAGCGGGCAGCCCAACTCGGCACCCGATCCATCAAGACCACCGCCAAGGCCCAGGCGATCGACCTCGCCATCAGCATGGTCGACCTGACGACGTTGGAAGGCGCGGACACGCCGGGCAAGGTGCGGGCGCTCGCCGCCAAGGCACTGCGGCCCGACCCGGCCGACCCGTCCTGCCCGCACGTCGGCGCGGTCTGCGTCTACCCCTCGATGGTCCCCCACGTGGCCGACGTGTTGCGTGGCAGCGCCGTGCACCTGGCCAGCGTGGCCACGTCGTTCCCGTCGGGCCAGGCGCCGCTGGAGATCAAACTCGCCGACACCCGCGCCGCCGTCGAGGCGGGAGCCGACGAGATCGACATGGTCATCAACCGGGGCGCCTTCCTGGCCGGCCGCTACTCGGAGGTGTACGACGAGATCGTCGCCACCAAGCAGGCCTGCGGGGACGCGCACCTCAAGGTGATCCTGGAGACCGGCGAGCTGGCCACCTACGACAACGTCCGCCGTGCCTCCTGGTTGGCGATGCTCGCGGGCGGCGACTTCATCAAGACCTCCACCGGCAAGGTCCCGGTCGCCGCCACGTTGCCGGTGACCCTGGTGATGTTGGAGGCGGTACGCGACTTCCGGGCCGCCACCGGGCGGCAGGTCGGCGTGAAGCCGGCCGGCGGCATCCGAACCACCAAGGACGCGATCAAGTACCTGGTCATGGTCAACGAGGTCGTCGGCCCGGACTGGCTGCACCCGGACTGGTTCCGCTTCGGCGCGTCCAGCCTGCTGAACGACCTGCTCATGCAGCGCACCAAGCTGACGACCGGCGTGTACGCCGGCCCCGACTACTTCACCCTGGACTGACCGCGATGTTCGAATACGCACCCGCCCCCGAGTCGCGCTCGGTGGTAGACCTCAAGCCCTCGTACGGGCTCTTCATCGACGGGAAGTTCGTCGACCCGGCCGACGGGGCCGGTTTCAAGTCGATCAACCCGGCCTCCGAGGAGGTGCTGGCCGAGGTCGCCGAGGGTGGCGCGCAGGACGTGGACCGCGCCGTCCGGGCGGCCCGCCGGGCGTACGAGAAGGTCTGGGGTCCGATGCCGGACCGGGACCGGGCCAAGTACCTGTTCCGCATCGCCCGGATCATCCAGGAACGCTCGCGCGAACTCGCCGTGCTGGAGTCCCTCGACAACGGCAAGCCGATCAAGGAGTCCCGCGACGTCGACCTGCCGCTGGTCGCCGCGCACTTCTTCTACTACGCCGGTTGGGCCGACAAGCTGCCGCACGCGGGGTTCGGCCCCGACCCGAAGCCGATCGGCGTCGCCGGTCAGGTCATCCCGTGGAACTTCCCGCTGCTGATGCTGGCCTGGAAGATCGCCCCGGCGCTGGCCGCCGGCAACACGGTGGTGTTGAAGCCGGCCGAGACCACGCCGCTGACCGCGCTGCTCTTCGCCGAGATCTGCCAGCAGGCCGACCTGCCGGCCGGTGTGGTCAACATCGTCACCGGGGCCGGTGAGACCGGCCGGGCGCTGGTCGAGCACGACGGCGTGGACAAGGTCGCCTTCACCGGCTCGACCGACGTCGGCCGGGCCATCGCCCGAGCGGTCGCCGGCAGCCGCAAGAAGCTCACCCTGGAACTCGGCGGCAAGGCCGCCAACATCGTGTTCGACGACGCCCCGGTCGACCAGGCGGTCGAGGGCATCGTCAACGGCATCTTCTTCAACCAGGGGCACGTCTGCTGCGCCGGTTCCCGACTGCTGATCCAGGAGTCCGTCGCCGACCGGGTGCTGGAGTCCCTCAAGCGGCGGATGGCCCAGCTGCGGGTCGGTGACCCGCTGGACAAGAACACCGACATCGGTGCGATCAACTCGGCGGCCCAGCTGGCCCGGATCAAGGAGCTGTCCGACGCCGGGTCGGCCGAGGGCGCCGAGCGCTGGTCGCCGCCGTGCGAACTGCCCGACCGTGGCTTCTGGTTCGCGCCGACCATCTTCACCGGGGTCACCCAGGCGCACCGGATCGCCCGCGAGGAGATCTTCGGCCCGGTGCTGTCCGTGCTGACCTTCCGCACCCCGGCCGAGGCGGTGGAGAAGGCCAACAACACGCCGTACGGGCTGTCCGCCGGGATCTGGACCGAGAAGGGTTCCCGGATCCTGTGGATGGCCGACCGGCTGCGCGCCGGTGTGGTCTGGGCCAACACGTTCAACAAGTTCGACCCGACCTCGCCGTTCGGCGGCTACAAGGAGTCGGGCTACGGTCGCGAGGGCGGCCGGCACGGGCTGGAGGCGTACCTCAATGTCTGAGCGCGTCGCGGTACGCAAGACGTACAAACTCTTCATCGGCGGGAAGTTCCCGCGCAGCGAGTCGGGACGGTCGTATCTCGTGCAGGACTCCAACGTGTCGCTGGCCTCGCGCAAGGACGCGCGGGACGCCGTGGTGGCCGCCCGGGCGGCCGTGAAGGGCTGGGCCGGGGCCACCGCGTACAACCGTGGGCAGATCCTCTACCGGGTCGCGGAGATGTTGGAAGGCCGACGCGAGCAGTTCGTCGGGCTCGGCGTACCGGCCGACGAGGTGGACGCGGCGACCGACCGCTGGGTCTGGTACGCGGGCTGGTCGGACAAGCTCCCCCAGGTGTACGGCGGCGCGAACCCGGTCGCCGGGCCGTACTTCAACCTGTCGTCGCCCGAGCCGACGGGCGTGGTGGCGGTGGTGGCCCCCGAGACACCGGCGCTGCTCGGGCTGGTCAGCGTGATCGCGCCGGCGATCGTCACCGGCAACACGGTGGTGGTGGCCGCCTCTCCGTCGGCACCCTTGGCCGCGGTGACCCTGGCCGAGGTGCTGGCCACCTCGGACCTGCCGGGCGGGGTGGTCAACATCCTCACCGGTCGCCTGTCGGAGACCGTGCCGACGCTGGCCGCCCACATGGACGTCAATGCCATCGACCTGACCGGGGTGACCGACCCGGAGGTCGCCGCCGACCTCGAGGTCAAGGCGGCGGAGAACCTCAAGCGGGTGCTCCGCCCGGTGCCGACGGATCACGACTGGTCGGCCGACCCCGGCCTGACCCGCATGACCGCCCTGCTGGAGACGAAGACCGTCTGGCACCCCAAGGGCGCCTGACCCCCCGCAAGATCCGGACAACTTCTCGGAAGTTGCTGGGTCGAGTGGGTGTCGAGGCAGCAACATCGCCGATGTTGCTGCCTCAGCCGGGTTGGGGGTGGTTCTACTACGGGGGGTAGGATTCAGGGGTGACTCGGCTGGGGGATCTTGAGCGTGCGGTGATGGACGTGCTGTGGGACTCCGTTCCCGCCACGTCGGATGGGATCACCGTGCGCGAGGTGGCCGACGCCCTGGACGGGCGGGAGTTGGCGTACACGACGGTGATGACCGTGCTGGACCGGCTGGCCGGTAAGGACATGGTGCAGCGCCGACGGGAGGGCCGAGCGTGGCGTTACCGCGCCTCGGCCAGCCGCGAGGCGTACATCGCCCAACTCATGCTCGACGCGCTCGACCTGGGCGGCAGTCGGGACGCGGCGCTGGTCCGGTTCGCCCGCTCGGTCACCGGCACCGAGGCCGACGTGCTGCGTGCCGCACTCTCGGCGGAGGCCGGGATGGCACCGTCCGGGCCGACGGAGGGCCCCGGTGGTGGGCTCACCGACCGGGTCGAGTCCCCGCCGACCGACCGGGCATCGCGTGCCGGCCGGGCCGACGAGGCCGTGGAGCGGTAGGGACGGCATCGTGGCGTACTCCCTGCACTTCGCCGGCTCGATGGTGGCGTGCTGGCTGATCGCCCAGGTGCTGGCCCGTTCCACCTGGACATGGCGCAGCCCTCGGGTGGCGATCGTCTGCTGGCAGGCGATCGGCCTGGGGGCCGGTCTCTCCGCGATCGGCATCCCGATCGCGTTGGGTCTCGGCCCGTACCAGCAGGGCACCGGCCGGGCCCTGCTCGCGCTGGCGGACGATCTCCGGCACGGCGTCCTGCCCGCCGACCTCGGCCCCGTGCACCTCGGGCTGGTCGGCGTCGGTTTCGGCATCGGGGCGGTGCTGCTGACCACGACGGTACGCAGCGTCCACGGCGCGGTACGCGCCCAGCGCCGACACCGGGACCTGCTCACCCTGGTCGCCCGACGGGATCCGACCGTGCCCGGCGCGCTGGTGCTCGACCACCCGGGCACGGCCGCGTACTGCCTGCCGGGGGTGAAGCCCCGGGTGGTGGTCACTGCCGGCACCCTCAGCCTGCTGGACCGGGCGGAACTGGAGGCGGTGCTGACCCACGAGCGGGCGCACGCGCAGGAGCGGCACGACCTGGTGCTGCTGCCGTTCACCGCGCTCCGCCGAGCGCTGCCGTGGTTCCGTTGGGTCCGCGAGGCACACGAGCGGGTGTCTCTGCTGGTCGAGATGCGCGCCGACGACAAGGCCCGGCAGGTGCACGCGGAAGCTCCGCTGGCCGGTGCGTTGCGCCGGTTCGCCGCCGCCGGGCACCAGATCACCCCGGCCGGCACGCTCGGCATCGGCGACCGGGACCTGGACGTACGGGTGCAGCGGTTGCTGGTCGCCGAGCGCCCACCGCGCCTGCTCGGTGCCGTCGCCCTGACCGTGACCGTGCACGTCGCCGCGCTGCCGATCCTGCTGTTCCTCAGCTGACAACCCTGAACTGACCCTGATCCTGCCGCTCCAGCCACTTCCCGGACCTATATGTAGCGTCTCTACGTGTAGTCTCCCTATCTGAATTGATCACCGTCTCGGGAGAGGCCGCCATGGACACCCTGCTCCTCGCTCGCCTGCAGTTCGCCACGACCGCCTCGGTCCACTTCCTCTTCGTGGCCGTCACGCTCGGCCTGGTCACGCTGCTCGTCGGGATGCAGACCGCCTGGGTGGTCACCGGAAACCACCGCTGGGAGCGGATGACCCGCTTCTGGGGCCAGCTCTACGTGATCAACTACGTGCTCGGCATCGCGACGGGCATCGTGATGGAGTTCCAGTTCGGGCTCAACTGGAGCGGGTTGTCGCGCTACGTCGGGAACGTCTTCGGCGCCCCGCTGGCGATCGAGACGCTGGTCGCCTTCTTCCTGGAGTCGACCTTCCTCGGCATGTGGATCTTCGGTTGGCACCGGCTGCGTCGCGGTGTTCACCTCGCCCTGCTCTACGGGGTCGCGATCACCGCGTACGCCTCGGCGTTCTGGATCATGGTGGCCAACTCCTGGCTGCAGAACCCGGTCGGCTACGAGGTACGCGACGGCGTCGCCCACCTGACCGACTTCTCCGCGCTGCTGACCAATCCGACCCTGTGGACGGCGCTCGGGCACGTGGTGTCGGCCGCCCTGCTCACCGGTGGCCTGCTGGTGGCGGCGATCAGCGCCTGGCACCTGCACCGCCGTACCCCCGATTTCGCGCTGTTCCGCAGCTCGCTGCGGATCGGTGTGGTCACCGCCGCACTGGCGATCACCCTCGTGCAGGGGTTCGGCTTCGCCCAGTTCGCCCCGGTGGGCGGCGCGCAGCCGACCAAGTTCGGCGCCACCAGCCCGCATGCCGAGGAGTTGGTCGCCGAGTGGACCGCCCGCTTCGGTCCGGGCGACTACCTGCCTCCCGTGCTGTCCAGCTTCGGGCTCGGCTTCATGATCCTCATCGGGTTCGCCCTCGGCCTGCTCTGGCTGTTCGTCCCACTGCTCTGGCGGGACTGGATCATCCGCCTCCGGTTCCCGCTCTGGCTGCTGATGCTCGCCCTGCCCCTGCCGTTCGTGGCGCTGATCCTCGGCTGGATCGCCCGCGAGGTCGGCCGCCAGCCCTGGGTGGCGTACGGGTTGCTGCCGGTGGACCAGGCGGTCTCGCCGATCAGCCCCTGGTTGATGGGCACCTCGCTGATCGGCTTCACCCTGCTGCTCGGCACGCTCGCCGTCACCAACTGGGTGCTGCTCGCCCGGCACGCCGCCCGGGGCGCCGCCGACCCCGCTCTCGGCCGCCCACCGGCCCAGCCGCCCGCCGACGACGCCCGCCCCGAACCCGCTTTCGCCTGAGGAGCCGGAGATGGAACTCGCCTGGTATGCCCTGCTCGGTCTCTTCTTCGCCGGCTACCTGGTGCTCGGCGGCTACGACTACGGCGTCGGCCTGCTGCTCGCCCGGCGCGCCGACGCGTCACGCCGACGTGCCGCCCTCAACGCGGTCGGGCCGTTCTTCCTCGGCAACGAGGTGTGGCTGGTGGCGTCCGCCGGCATCCTGTTCGGCGCGTTCCCCGTGCTGGAGGGGGAACTGCTCGCCGGCAGCTACCCGGCGGTGCTCACCGCGCTCGCCGGGGTGATCCTGGTGACCGCCGGGGTGCAGTTGCGCAGCCGTCCGGAGAGCATGCGGGCCCGCACCACATGGGACCGGGTGATCGTCGTCGGCAGCCTGCTCGCCGCACTCGGCTGGGGGGTGGTGCTCGCCGGGTTGCTTCAGGGCGTGCCGCTGCACGCCGACGGACACGTCGCCGGAGTGACGCACCTGTTCACTCCGTTCGCCGCCGCCGCCGGGCTGGCCGTCCTGGCGCTGACCGTGGCGCACGGTGCGACTTTCCTCACGCTCCGGCTGCCCGCCGTCGAGGGCGATCGGCTCCGGCCACTGGCCCGCCGCCTGCTCCGCACCGCGCTGGTCGCGGTCGGCGCGGCCGTGCTCGTCGGTGTCTTCTCCGACCGGGTACGCGCTGCCGCGCAGCGCCCGATGGTCGGCGTACTGCTGGCGGTGTTGCTGGTGGTGGCCCTGCTCACGGCGTGGGTGGCGCTCGGGCGACGCCGGCCCGGTGTGGCTTTCGCGGCCACCTCGGCGGCCCTGGCCCTGCCGGTGCTGCTGGTCGGGGCGACCCTCTGGCCGTACGTGCTGGTGTCGACGGTGGAACCGCACGCGTCACTGACCGTGACCGACGCGGCTGCCAGCGCGCCGACGCTACGCCTGCTGGGTTGGCTGGCGGTGCCGCTGCTGCCGGCCCTACTAGGCTTCCAGGCAATGTGCTGGTGGATTTTTCGGGGACGGATCGACGGCAGGGCACCGGTGTACTGGTGAACCGCCGCCCCTTCGACCCGCGGCTGCTGCGTCGGGTTCCCGCTGCCCGCCGTGACCTCGTCCTGCTCACGCTGCTCGGCGTGCTCGCCGCCGGCCTGGTCGTGGCGCAGGCCACCGCGCTGGCCGCGCTGCTGGCCACGGCCTTCACCGGGCGGCTGGACCGAGCCGCGCTGGCCGGTCTGCTGATCGCCGTCGCGGCCCGCGCGCTGGTGCTCTGGGCCCAGGGCGCGGTGTCCGCGCGGGCGGCCGCCACGGTCAAGGCGGCCCTGCGGAGCGAGCTGCTGGGCGCGGTCGCCCGGCACGGGCCCGGCTGGGTCGCCGGTCAGCGGGCCGGGCAGCTGGCCACCCTCGCGGGTCGGGGCCTGGACGCGCTCGACGCCTACTTCACCGGATACCTGCCGCAGCTCGTGCTCAGCGTCACCGTGCCGGTGGCGGTGCTCGGCCGGATCTTCCTCGCCGACTGGAGCTCGGCGGTGATCATCGCGTTGACGCTGCCCCTCATCCCGATCTTCGGGGCGCTGCTCGGTTGGCAGGCCCAGGCAGCCACCGACCGTCAGTGGCGGCGGCTGTCCCTCCTCGGCGGGCACTTCCTGGACATGGTCGCCGGTCTGCCCACGCTGCGGGCGTTCGGCCGGGCGCGGGCGCAGACCGACGCGGTACGACGGATGGCCGACGGCCACCGGACCGCCACCATGAAGACGCTGCGGATCGCCTTCCTCTCCGCGCTGGTGCTGGAACTCGTCGCCACCCTCTCGGTGGCCCTGGTCGCCGTCCCGGTCGGCATCCGGTTGCTCGACGGCGGGTTGGCGTTGCAGACCGCGCTGCTGGTGCTGCTGCTGACCCCGGAGGCGTACCTGCCGTTGCGGGCGGCCGGCAGCCGCTTCCACGCCAGCATGGAAGGGCTCACCGCGTTGGACGAGGCGCTCACCCTCTCCGGTTCGGCGCCCCCGCCGTCGACGGGCGCGGCGGCGGACCTCGCCTCGCAGGGCGTCGCGGGCGAGGCGGGCCCGCGACCGGACGGACGCGCCGAGATCCGTTTCGAGTCGGTGACCGTCGCCTACGAGCGCACCGTCGCGCTGCGCGACGTGTCACTGACCATCCGCCCCGGCGAGCGCATCGCGATCATCGGACCGAGCGGCACCGGTAAGAGCACGCTGCTCAACGTGCTTCTCGGCTTCGTCAGCCCGACCGAGGGTCGGGTCACCGTCGGCGGGGTCGACCTGGCCGACGCCGACCTGGACGCCTGGCGGCGGGAGGTGGCCTGGGTGCCGCAGCGGGCCCACCTGTTCGCCGCGTCGCTGGCCGACAACATCCGGCTCGGCGCTCCCGATGCCACCCCTGCCGCCCTCGCCGCCGCGATCCGTGCCGCCGCGCTGGACGAGGTGGTCGCCGCCCTGCCCGACGGTCTGGAGACCACGCTCGGCGAGCGGGGGCACGGCCTGTCCAGCGGGCAACGGCAACGGGTGGCGCTGGCGCGGGCATTCCTGCGGGACGCGCCGGTGGTCCTGCTCGACGAGCCGACCGCGCGGCTCGACACCGCCGCCGAGGCAGCGGTGCTGTCCGCCACCCGGCAGCTGGTCGCCGGCCGTACCGCACTCCTGGTGGCCCACCGACCCGCACTGCTCACCGACGTCGACCGCATCCTGCGGGTCGAGGACGGGCGGGTCACCGAACTGACTCCGGCACCCGTCGGGAGCGCCAATGAGTGAGCGAGGTGCGGTGGTGCCTCGTCGTGACCCCGAGCGGCGCGAGGTGCGGCGATGAGCGGCGTACGCCCACCCGAGCTGACCGTGTTGCGGCTGGCCCGGCCGTACCTGACGCGCCTGATCGGCGCCGGGCTGCTCGCCTCGGCCACCGAGTTCGCCGGGCTGGCCCTGATGGCGACCGCGACCTGGCTGCTGATGACCGCCGCCGGGCAACCCCCGCTGGATCGGCTCACCGTCGCGATCGTGGCGGTACGGGCGTTGGCGGTGGGCCGGGGCGTCCTGCGCTACACCGAACGCCTGGCCGGGCACGACGCGGTGCTGCGCCTGGTCACCGATGTCCGAGCCCGGGTCTTCGGCACCCTGGCGGCCCGACGCGGTGACCCGCCGCGCAGCGGGGACGCGCTGAGCCGGTTGGTCTCGGACGTGGACGCGGTGCAGGACCTGCTGCTGCGGGTGGTCGTGCCGGCGACCGCCGCCGGGCTGGTGAGCGTACTGGCCGTCGGGCTGACCGCGCTGGTCTCGCTGCCGGCCGCCCTCGCCCTCGCCGCCGGGCTGCTGGTCGCCGCCGTGGCCCTGCCGGCGCTGGCGACCGCGCTGACCCGACGGGCCGCTGCCGAGGTGGCTCCACTGCGCGGTGCGCTCGCCACCGACGCGATCGACCTGACCCATGGTGCGGCCGACCTGGCCGCCTTCGGCGCGACCGCACAGGCGCTGGCGGCGGCCGACCGACGGGCCCGCCGGTTGGCTCGGCTGGAGCGACGGCTCGCGGCGCTCGGCTTCGCCGTCGACGCGGTCGGGGTGCTGGTCGCCGGGCTCACCGCCGGCACGGTGGTCTTCGTGGCCCTCAACGCCGGAGTCGACGGGGTGCTGGTGGGTGTCCTGGCAGTCGGCACCCTGGCCGCCGTGGAGATCGCCCTCGCGCTGGTCGGCGCTGCCCGCCAGTGGACCGGGCTGCGGTCCGGCCTGGCGCGCGTCGCCCAACTCCTGACCGCCGACGACACCGGCCCCCAGACCGGGCTACCGGCCGCCGAGGCCGTCCCACCCACGACCGCCGAGACGTCCGTCGGGCCGCAGCACACCGCTCCGGCTCCGATGGTCCGGTTCGAGGCGGTGACCGTCCGGTACCGCAGCGGTGCTCCCGCGGCGCTCGACGGATTCGACCTCGACCTGCCACCCGGACGCCGGGTCGCCGTCGTCGGCCCGAGCGGCGCGGGCAAGAGCACCCTGGCCGCCGTGCTGACCGGTGCGGTGACGCCCACCGCCGGTCGGGTCACCCTGGACGGGCGGGACGTGTCGGCGTACCCGCCCGAGGAACTGCCCCACCTCGTCGGCGGGCTGCTCGCCGAGGCGTACGTCTTCCACGCCACCGTTCGGGAGAACATGCTGCTCGGCCGACCGGAGGCGGACGAGGACGCGCTGTTCGCCGCCGCCACCGCCGCCGGGTTGGCGGACTGGGTCCGGGCCCAGCCGGACGGCTGGGACACGGTGGTCGGCGAGGAGGGCGGGCAGCTCTCCGGTGGCCAACGGCAGCGACTCGCCCTGGCCCGTGCCCTGCTCGCCGCGCCCGGCGTGCTGGTGCTCGACGAGCCCACCGAGGGCCTCGATCCGCTCGCCGCCGATCAGGTGCTGGCCAGCGCGTTGACGGCGACTCCCGGGCAGCACTCGGTGTTGGTGATCACCCACCGGCTCAGCGGGCTCGCCACGCTCGACGAGATCGTGGTGCTGGACGCCGGCCGGGTCGTGCAGCGGGGTCGGCACGTGGACCTCGTGGCGACACCCGGCTGGTACCGCGATCAGTGGGTGTTGCAGCAGGCCGCCGAGCACGGTTACCTGGCCGTGTCGAGCTGACCTGTCGGGGCCGTCTCCGGGATATCCCCGAAGCCGGGCTCTCCGCCGGCATGGCAGGGTTGGGGACATGCCGGTCAGGGACGACGTGTTGGTCGAGGAGCACCTGCGGCAGCTCGCCGTCCGGCTTCGTGGACCGCGTCGGCTCCGGGCCGACCTGGTGACCGAGGCTCGACACGGGCTGCTCGATGCCGTCGAGGCGTACCGGGACAGCGGCCTGTCGGCGGGTGAGGCGTCGCGGCAGGCGGTGGTCGATTTCGGTACGCCGGATCAGCTGGCCCCCGCCTACCAGGCCGAACTCGCGGTGGCCGCGCTGCGCGGGCTGTCCCTGCGGGTGGTCGCGTTCGCCGCGACCGCCTCGATCGCCGGTGACCTGACCTGGCACGGGGCGAGTTGGAGCAGCGGCCCGCCCCCACCCTCCGGTTACCTGCTGCTGGCGCAGTCGTTGGAGTGGATCTGGGCCGGGGCGTTCCTGCTCGGGCTGGCCGGGTTGGCGCTGGTCACGGCGACGGCCCGCTCGGCGCGTCCGGCTCTGACCGCCCTGGCGCGCGGCACCGGTGTCGCGCTCACCGGGACCGCCGTGCTGGGCGCGGTCGCCGGGGCCGGGCTGTTCGCCTGGTCGCTTCTGCTGTGGGACGCGGCCCTGACCTGGCCACCGATGCTCCTCGGACTGGCCGTCGCCACCGCCGCCCACATCTGGCTGGGCAGCGCCGCCCGCACCTGGCTGCTGGCCACCCGCTGACGCTCAGAGCGGGGCGGGTGTGGTGCCCGGGTCGAGGAAGCGGCCGACGGTCGAACTGAACTCGCGCCACCCCGACCGCTGGTCGGCCAGCGCCCGCCGACCGACGTCGGTCAACTCGTAGGTCCTCCGCTCCCGCCCGTTGACGGTGCTCCACGCGCTGACCACGTGACCCGCTCGCTCCAGACGTCGCAGTGCCGGGTACACGGTGCCGGTGGGCAGATCGAGACGACCGTCACTGCGTGCCCGCAGCGCCTCGATGATGGCGTAGCCGTGCAGGGCTCCCCGCTCCAGCACCGCCAGGAGCAGGGCGTCGAGGTGTCCGTGCAGCGCCTGGGCGTTCATGCGTAGACACGCTACTTGTTATCCGCGTGACGGGCCACCGGGGTGCGGCCAGCGGTTACCCAGCGCAGCCAACTAGGGTATGTGCCCAGAGTCACTCACCGGCACCAGCGCCGGGGGGTGGTAGCCCGACGCACACGGAGGTCACCGTGGCCCGCCAGTCGCCCCAACGGCCGGATGCCGACGAGCCCGAGCTCGATGACACGACCGGCACCAGCGAGCCGGACGTCACCGAGCCGGCCGACGCCGCCGACGACGCGGCGCAGACCGCGAACCGCGCGCTCTGGGACGAGCTGCGGATCGACCCGGTGGAGATCGCCCTGCCCTCCGGCACCGGCTTCACCCTGCGGGCGTACCGGCCGGCCCGGGAACTGACTCCGACCGACGTGGCCGAACGCGACGCCGACGACCCCTTCCTCGCCCGGCGGCAGGTCGACCCGGTCGAGGACGACGACGAGGGTGACGTCGTCATCCTCGACGAGGACGTCGCCCGGGAGTTCGCCGAGAGCGAGGACGAGGAAAAGCGGGCGCAGCGCGGCGACGACGCCACCGAGGACGACGAGACCGCCAAGGACGACGCCGACGAGGCCGCCGACGACGAGGCGGGCGACGAGGAAGTGCCGATCTTCCTGACCCACCGGGGCCGGCTGCTGCTGTTCAAGACGCCCGAGTCGCTGGTGACCTTCATCCGTTCCGGCGCCCCCAACGACCTGTCTCAGCTGGACAGCTGGAATGAACTGTCCGAACGGGTGGAACCAGCCGACATCGTGCCGCTGGACGATGACGTCTACGAGCTGGACCTCGTCGTGGAGAACCTCCGCGGCGGGCACGACACCTGGGATCCGAAGCTGCTCATCGAGGCCGGCGAGGTGGCCCGCGACCTGTCGTACGCCCTGCGGTTGCCTGCGGTGTTGCACATGCTCTCCGCCGGCTCCAGCCTCGACGACCTGGACGAGGCGCTGCGCGCGTCGATCGGTGGCGGCATCGGCGGCTTCATGGGACGGCGTAGGCTGAAGAAAATCGGGGCACAAACCGCAAGTCTGGGTTGGCGGACCATTGTCGGGAAGATCTCTGCGGTCGTGGACTGGCGCGACTGACCCGCACCAGGGAGCATCAGTCTCTGGCAGAGAAAGCCCTGTGTCCCGGGAGGAGGACGACGCCGTGGCGCTCGTGCGCGTGTACTGCGGTCTGACCTCGGCGGACCCGGCCGACCGACCGGTCTCGACCGGATCGGCGCTGACGTCCGCTGTGGTCGACGACGCAGGCCGTCTGCTGCATGTCTGCGAGATCGGCGACGACCCGACGGGCTACGCCCGGCTGGTCACGCTGCTCGTGGAACGCTCAGGCGGGCCGAGCGGTGCGGCGATCGCCGCCGACAGTGACGATCACACCATCGCGTCTCTGCTCAGCGCCGCCGGCCGTCCACTGGCGATCGCCGACGACGACTCCGTCGACGACTTCGCCGAGCGGTTCGCCGACGACGACTCGCTGGAGGAGATGCAGTCGCCACCGGCTGTGCGGCGGGCCATCGGTCTCGCCCGCGCACTCCAGGCCGGGGCACTGTCCGCGGTGACCCTGCCGGCCCCCCGTGACCTCGCCGGGTACAAGCAGATCCTCGCCGCGCACGCCGCGATGGCCAACGGTCGGCACTCCGCCGCCGTCGCGCTGCGCGAGGTGCTCCGGGAGCTCTACCCGGCCGCGTTGCGCGCCTACCCCGACCCCGCCGACACGATTCCGCTGGCCGTGCTGGACGCGCTTCCCGAGCCGGGCATGCTCACCGACGCGGCCGGTCGTAACCGCGACATCGCGGTCACCGCCGATGCCGTCACCGCGCAGCTCACCGCCGAAGGCGCCGGGGACGCCGAGGCGATCGACGAGGCGGTCACCGCGCTGCGGGTGGCCATCTCCGAGACCCCCCGCCGGGCCACGGTCAACCGGGCCCTCACCTCCGCCGCCGCGGAGACCATCCGGCAGGCGGTCGCCTCGGTGCGGGCCTGCGACGCGGGCTGCGAGGCGCTCGTCGGCGCGTTGCGTGCCCGCACCGCCGGGCCGACGGCGGCATCCGGTCGCCGTGCCGCGATGCGACGCGGCGAGCAGGTCGGCGAGCTGTCCACCAACACCCCCGGCAACCCCTCCGGGCTACGGTCGGTGCGCCCCAACGGGCCCGAGCCGACCGGTGGCCGCCGGAGCCGGCCGGAGCCGGTGCCGGGCAGTGGCCAACCGCCCTCCCCGCGTCCGCTCGGGCCGCCGCCGGTGGCACCCGCACCTGTCGCTCCGCCACCGGTCGCGCCCGCACCGGTGACCCCGGCCGCCGTTGCCGGCCCACCCGCGCTGCCGTCCCGCGCCGAGTCACCCTCCCGTGGGGACGGTCCGGCCAACCGGCCGATCTCCTCGCCGCCCCCGCCGCCGCCCGGCATCACCCCGATCGCACCGGCGCAGCGCGGGAACATCCCGCCCGCCGAGGCCGGCGAACCGTTCCGGCCCACCCTGACCACCGCTGCGATCAACAGCGCGCGGGCCGAGCGTCAACGGACCGTCATCCCGCCCCGGCCGAAGACCAACGGCGAACCGCCGGCACCGACCGGCGGCTTCAGCGCCACCGATCTCAGCGTTCCGGTTCCGACGCCCCGCCCGGAGCAGGAGAAGACCGCTCCCCCCGGGTCCCGCTCGAACTGGCCGCTGGTCAACAACCCGGAGGACCCGGCCGACACCTCCCCCCGTAACCCCGTCGTCGGCTCGTACGACGACGGGGATCGGCGCAGCACCCCCGAGAAGCCAGCCGACCACACTGCCGAACGCCGGGTCACGCCGCCGTGGCTCGCCGACGATCTCCCGCCGGAGCCGCCCGTGCTGCGGCTGGTCGAGCCGCCCCCGCTGGCCGACCGGGCGCTGCGCAACGGCACCGAACCACAGCCGGAGACGCCGCCGCTGCGGCTCGTCGACCGCGGCAGCTCGGAACGCGACGACCGGGCACCCGAACGTCTGGACCTCCCACCCGCCCGCCGTACGCCCGCGCCGCCGGTCGAGCACCGGCAGCCACCGGTCTCCGACGAGGGCGACGGTGACCTGCTGATCTTCGCGCAGGCCCGTTCCGCCTGGTTCGTGGGGCACGGCGAAGAGGCCGACCTGGACTGGTCGACCACGGCCGACAGCGGATGGCAGGCCGCCGAGCAGGCGGCCCGTCCGGCGGTCGGTGCCGAGACGCACGCCGGGCTGCCCAAGCGCGTACCGCAGGCCAACCTGGTGCCCGGCTCGCCGCTGCGCGAGGAGCGTCCGCTGCGCATCGTGCGGGACGCGGCGAGCCTGGCCGAGAACACCACCGGCTACTTCCGCGGCTGGCGCCGGGGGCAGGAGATCGGCGGGTTCGCGGTCGGTGGGCGTCCCGGCCGGGAATCCGCCGGCGGCTGGGACTTCACCCGCGACACCGGTGACCGCGACGACGATCGGGAGTACGAGTACCGCTCCGCCGGGTACCGCTCCTGAGGCTGGCACGACGCCGGGCCGGGGGTGCGGGCAGCGCGCCCACCACCCCCGCCATCATGCCCTTCACCTGCGTGTTTCTTTCCACACCCGGATAATTTGACGCCGGGTCGGCAGGGCCGGGAGCATACCCGCGGAACATCCGGCGGCAGGTCGCCGGGCGGGAAGGCGACTCATGGCGACACCGGCAACCGGCCCATCCGTGATCACCCGGCGCGGCGTACTGGCCGCTGCGGCGGGCTCGCTCCTCCTGAGCGCCTGCGGGCGCGACGGAGACCGGGAGAACGCCGTCACCCGGCCGACCCCCGGCCACGAGCTGGTCATCGGTGCCACTCTGGAACTGACCGGCCCCGGCGCGGCACTGGGCGTGCTTCAGGAACGGGCGCTGGCCATCACCGTGGCGTCCCTCAACGAGAAGGGCGTGGCGGTCGGCAACCTCCGCCGGACGGTACGCGTGGAGGTGCTGGACAACCGCAGCGATCCCCGGCTGGCCGCCCAGCAGGCGACCGAACTGGGCCAGCGAGACGACGTGCACGCCCTGCTCGGTGCCACCCTGGCGGAGACCTCGATGCCGGTCATCGGGGTGGCGCAGAAGCTCCGGCTGCCGTTCGTGTCACTGGCGTTCGGTGACTCCATCGCCGTGCCCCTGGCCCAGCGGGCCTTCATCTACAAGGTCACCCCGGACGCCGGAGACGTGGCCCGGCGGCTCGCCCAACTGATCAGCGCCGAGGGGCTGCGCCGGGTGACGGTGCTGGCCGAGGAGGGACTGCACGGCGACTCGGGCGTACGGGCGATGAGGGGCGCGTTGCGCACCGCAGAGGTCGGGCTGGCTCGCACCGTACGACTGCCCGCCGGCAATGCCGGCCTCGCCCGCGCCGCTGAACAGGCCGTCGCGGCCCGCTCGGACGGTGTGGTGGTCTGGGCCACCGCGCCCACCTCCGGTGCCGCCGCACGGGCGCTGCGGGCCGCCGGACACGACGGTGAACTGTTCTTCGACGCCGGGGCGGTGGCCGACGAGACGCTGGACAGCCGCAACCTCTCCGCGGTCGAGGGTGCCTACGCGGTCCACCCCTCGTCGCTGGGCGGCTCCACCATCGCCAACAGCAGCGCCGCCGGCCGTGCCTACCGCGATCTGGTCGCGTCGTACATCCGCGCCCACGGGGCCTACCGTGGCTTCGCTCCGTACGCCTCGGACGCGCTCCTGCTGATCAGCACGGCGGCCCGGTTGGCCGACAGTGTGGACCGTGGACGGCTCCGGGCCTACCTGCAGAATCAGGTCACCGACGGGCTGGCCGGGTTGTACTCCTTCACGCCCATCCGGCACAGCGGCATGGACCGCCACTCTCTCGGGGTGTACCGGGTCGACGCCGGCGCCTGGAACCGCCTCAGCTGACCACGGTGGGCACCCGAGGGTGCCCACCGTCGACACATCACATCAGGTCGCCCACCAGCGCCCGGTGACGGCGGTGACCGTCGCCGGGCGTTGGTGCGCGATCGTCAGGCGGGAGCGACGGCCCGGGAGCGGCGCATCGTGAGCACGTACTCGACCAGCGAGATCAGCACGTGCTTCGTCGACTCCCGGTTCCGGGCGTCGCAGGCCACCACCGGCACGTCGCTGGAGATGGCGAGCGCCTCCCGAACGTCCTGCGGGTCGTGGTACTGCATCCCGTCGAAGCAGTTGATGGCGACCAGGTACGGCAGCCGCCGGTGCTCGAAGAAGTCGATCGCCGCGAAGCAGTCGGCCAGCCGGCGGGTGTCCACCAGCACGACCGCGCCGATCGCGCCCCGCACCAGCTCATCCCACATGAACCAGAAGCGGGTCTGACCCGGCGTACCGAACAGGTACAGGATCAGGTCACGATCGATCGAGATACGACCGAAGTCCATGGCCACCGTGGTCGTCGTCTTGCCCGGCACCTGCCGGGTGTCGTCGACGCCGACTCCGGCGGAGGTCATGATGGCCTCGGTGGTCAGCGGCGTGATCTCCGAGACCGAGCCGACCAGCGTCGTCTTGCCGACGCCGAATCCACCGGCGATAACGATCTTCGCCGACGTCACGCGCCCGCTAGGGGCCGGCGGCCGGTGCGACATGTCAGAGCCTGCGAAGTCCACTCAGCACCCTCTCCAGCAATTCAGTGCCCACCGCGTCGTCCGAGTCGTCCAGGATGGTCGGCTCGTGGACCGCGACCAGGCCGTCCGTCGCCATGTCGGCGATGAGCACCCGGGCCACGCCGAGCGGAAGCTGCATCCGCGCCGCGATCTCCGCGAGCGACTGCACGCGTCCGTCACACAGCGCGGCGATGTACTGGTGCTCACGGCCTTGGCCACCATTGCCAGTGGCAGCGGCCCGACCGCGCACCGTCGTCTCGACCAACGCCTCAATGGCGATGTCGAGGCGAGGACGGGTACGACCGCGGGTCACGGCGTATGGACGGACCAGCGCACCGGTCGGCTCGTCACGATCAGCCATGTTGCCGCTCACCTCCTTCGTACCCGGCACCGGCTCGCACCGGCGCTATCCGTCGTATGCAATGTTGCCGCCCCGCCTGCCCCCACCGGCTGGCGCGACGATCAACCCATCATCCCCACAGCCGTACGCGGCTGTGGGGTCAGGGCGTCGCCCACCCGGTCAACGAGCAGGGCCATTTCGTAACCGACCTGTCCCACGTCGCAGCTACGCGCGGCGAGCACCGCGAACGACGATCCGTCGGAAATCGACATCAGGAACAGGAAGCCATTGTCCATCTCGACCACGGTCTGCAGCACAGCGCCTCCCTCGAAGCAACGGGCCGCACCCTGGGTCAGGCTGACCAGACCGGAGGCGATCGCCGCCAGCTGGTCCGCCCGATCCCGGGGGAGGTCTCGTGACGACGCCAGGAGCAGGCCGTCCGCGGAGACGGCGACCGCATGTGCGACACCGGGTACCCGATCGGCGAAGTTGGCCAGCAGCCAACCGAGATCCTGCGTACTAGTCATCCTTCTTGCTCCTTCTGCCCGCTCCCGGCCACCGGGCCAGAGCCAGACTGCGAGGATTGCTGCCCGCCCGAAGTTCCCTCCGGGCCGGTCGGGTTGCTGTCCGAGGGGTGACTACGTCCCCGCTGGACACCCCGGTGGTAGGCGGAGAGTAGACCGCGTACCGATTCCGGGTTCCGGCGCTGCACCGAGGTGGTGGGCTTCTCCACCGCCCCGGGCACGAGCTGCGCCATCGGCGTACGTTTCGGCAGCCCGGTCTGGGTGGTGCCAGCCGCCGGTGCCTGGCTGGCGGCGCTGGCCGCCCGCCAGCCGTCGTCGGCCGCAGTCCGCCAGATGCTCTCCTGTTGGGTCGGACGGTGCGAGGGCGCGCTGTCGGCAGCGCCGGGACGGGATCCGCCGCTCGCTGCCGCGCCGTTCCCGCCGGGCGCGCCCGCCCCCGTCGGAGTCTGTGCCATCGGTGCGTTACCTGTCGTCCCGGTCTGGGTCTGCTGGGCCGGCCGGTTACCGACATCGACCGTGGAGAGCTGCTGAGTCGTCGCACCGGCCGTAGCCGCCTGACGCGCACCGGCCGACTCCTCCGGGCCCGGACGACGGGTACGGAACCACGCCGACTCCAGCTCCCGGAAAATCGGCAGCTCCATCGTCTCATCGGCGTACCGCTGCCGGTTCTGGGCCTGCGGCGTCGTGGGCGCCGCCGGTGGTGCCTGCGCCGGCCGTGCGGCCGGGGCCTGCTGCGGCACCCGAGGCAGTTCGGTGGTCATGTCCAGGGCGGCGGCCAACCGCTCCGGCACGGGCGGTGCGGCGGGTTCCCCGGCCACCGGCGGCCAGGCCGGTGGTGCCGGGGCAGCGGCGCTGGGCGCCGCCGAGACCGGCCGCTGCGGCAGCGGTCCACCGGGCGGCGTCGAGACCGGCGAGCCGGAGACGGGCGAGGCCGACACCGGGTGACCGGAGACCGGGGCCGCCGAGACCGGCGGGGCCGAGTACGGCGTACCGGACACCGGGGGCGACGACACCGGGGGTACCGGCGGAGCCGACACCGTAGGCGGGGCGTACGGCCCGGACTCGGGACTGCTGGGCAGCTGGCGCGGAATGTGCGGCGGCTGACCGCCCGGCTCGTCACCGGAGCGGCGCTGCGGCAGCGGGTCGACCGGGTGACCGTTCGAGGTGAGCGGCGCGAAGCCGTTGCCGTTGCCACCGGTGGTGCCGCTGGCTCCGGTCAGGTCGGACCAGGCGGGCAGGTTGCCTCCGCTGCCCACCGAGCTCGGGGTGCCGGAACCGTTACGGTTCGCCGGATCGAAGGGCCGGCCGCCGAGGGTCACCTGGTTACCGGAGCCACCCGGGTTGCGCGGGGTGGGCGGCGCCGGCGGGTGTGCGCTGTTGCCGAGCGCGGCCAGCGCACCGAACGCCGGGTTCGGCCCGGACGCGGGGCCGGCCGGGGCCGGCAAGGCGGCGGGCTGCTGCCCCCGACCGGACAGCGCCCGAGGCACCAGCACGGTGGGCGGCAGGGTGACCTCGGCGACGGTGCCCCGGTCGCTGCCGGGTCGCAGCTCGACCTTGACGCCGTGCCGGGAGGCCAGGCGGGCGACCACGACCAGGCCCATCATCCGGGAGACGGCGACGTCCACCTGCGGCGGCGTGGCAAGACGCTCGTTCAGCTCGGCCAGTTGCTCGCCGCTGATGCCGATGCCGCGGTCCTCCACGTACAGCGAGGCACGGTCGCCGACCCGACGCGCCTCGACCAGCACCTGCGAGTCCGGCGGGGAGAAGGCGGTCGCGTTGTCGAACAGCTCGGCGACGAGGTGGACGAGGTCGTTGACCGCGTGCGCGGCGACCTCGATGTCCCGGTCGATCACCCCGAACTCGATCCGGGTGTAGTGCTCGACCTCGGACTGGGCGGCCCGCATCACGTCGATCAGTGCGGCCGGTTCACGTTGCACACGGGTCGAGTCGGCACCGGCGAGAACCAGCAGGTTCTCGTCGTTACGACGCATTCGGGTGGCGAGGTGGTCCAGCTGGAACAGCTCGGCCAGCCGGTCCGGGTCCTCCTCGCCGCGCTCCAGCCGGTCGAGGTGACCGATCAGCCGGTCGACCAGGATCTGGGACCGACGGGCGAGGTTGACGAACATCGTCGCGACCGACGACCGCAGGGCGGCCTGTTCGGCAGCGGTGCGGACCGCCTCCAGGTGGACCGCGTTGAACGCCTCGGTCACCTGACCGAACTCGTCCTTGCTGCGTACCGGCAGTGGTTCGGCGATCTGGTTGGCCAGCTGCACCGGCGAGAGCTGCCCGGTGACCTGCGGGTCGCGCAGCTTGGCCACTGCCTGCGGCAGCCCGTACTGGGCGATGGAGAGCGCGCCCTGCCGCAGCTCACGCAGCGACCGGGCCATCGAACGGGCCACCAGGAACGCCAGGAAGATGGCGAGCAGCAGCATGGTGAGCAGCAGGCCGGTCTCCAGGAACACGGTGCGCTGCACCTCGGAGCGGAGCTTGCCGGCCTGTTCCGCCACGTCGGAGTCGAACTTCGTCTCCACCGACCGGATCAGCTTGCCGTTGGCGACCAGCGCGTCGTCCCACTGCTGCGGGGTGAACGAGATGCCGGCGAGGTTCTGCGAGTTGTCGGCGTTGACCTGGCTGATGTAGATCGTCGCCTGCCGACGGTCGCCACCGCCGATGGTCTGGGCGTGGAACTCCGCCTCCGCCTCGGTGGCCACCGCGTCGAAGCTCTGCTGCGCCTGTTGCTGACCCGTCTCGCTGGAGATGTAGTCGGTCCGCAGGGTCGAACTCATGCCGCCCGAGATGAGTGCCCGGTGCACGACCACCCGGCGGACGGAGAGCCACTCCTTCTCCCGGGCCACCGCGGCGGCGGCCCGCATGCGGTCGCTCAGGTCGTTGTCACCGGCCAGCTGGCTGGCCGAGTCCCGGACCGCGAGGAGCTGGTTGATCAGCTCGTCGTAGGACTGGAGCGCGTCGGTGATTCGGAACTTCCCGTTGAGCACCTGGCTGCGGGTGCCCGGCAGGTCGCCGAGGCGTTCGTCGATCTGGGCGAGCAGGGTCTGCAGGCTGACCGGCAGGTCGGTGAGGTCGGAGCGCTGCCGGGAGTAGGGGGCCTTGGCCGAGTCCACTCCTGCCGAGACCTCGTTGTAGCGGGTGGAGGCGGTGTCCTTCTGCGCGGCGGTGCTCCGTTGCGGATCCAGGCCGAGCAACAGCACGGCGGCGGTCCGCTCGTCCTGAAGACCATCCACCAGCGCACCGGAGTGGCCGATGAGTTCGGCGAGGTCGCCGGCCCGGTTGGCGTCGTTGAGCGCGTCCAGGTGGTCGACCAGACCGCTGGTACCCACGACGACCGTGGCGATGGTCGGCACGATCATGATGAGACCGAGCTTGGACCAGATCGGCATGTCGCGGAGCCGACCTGCCGGCCGGCGCAGACGCGACAGGAAGGAACCTGCCGTCTTCGGCCGTTTGCTCACGTCACCGCCCTCGTGATTGCAGCGTCCGCGTTGCCCTCGGACAACGCCCAGCAGCCGACCCGGCGGGTCGGACCATCCGAGATTCCATCACGCCGCCACGGAAAGAGAAAGCCCAGGTTGGCCCCAGCCGGAGGTGTGATGAGATGTTGATGCAATTTGATCGCGGTCCGTCTGTTCGGAGTTACTCGAAGTAATGAGCCCCCCGCACCGAGTCGTCCTCCTCGCTGGCCCCTCCGGCTCCGGAAAGTCGTACATAGCGCAACAAACCGGTCTCCCGGTGCTCTGTTTGGACGATTTCTACAAGGACGGTGATGACCCAACGTTACCGAGGCGGAACGGTCAGATCGACTGGGAGTCGCCCGATTCGTGGGACGCCCGGGCGGCGGTCGACGTTATTGACCAATTGGTCAGACACGGCCGCGCGGAGGTGCCGGTGTACGCCATCAATAAGGATCGACGGGTAGCCACTCGGCGCTTCGAGCTGGCCGGTTCGCCACTTTTCGTAGCTGAAGGTATTTTTGCCGCCGAGATCGTCGGGGAGTGTCGGCAACGCGGCCTGCTCGCCGGGGCGTACGCGCTGCGTCGGCCCCGAGGCGCGACCTTCCTCAGGCGACTGGCCCGGGACCTCGCCGAACAGCGCAAGGGCCCCCGGGTGCTGGTACGCCGGGGAGTGGCGCTGCTGCGCGCCGAGCCGGCCGTGTTGCGTCGGCAGACCGGTCTCGGCGCGGAGGCCGCCCGTGGTCGCGAGGTGCTGCGCCGGGTCGCCGGTTTGCTCGCCGCCGACCATCCGCCGAGGGTCGGCTGACCATCGGCGCGGAAGTCGCTCAGCCCAGCAGCTTCGCGTACGCCGGTTTGATCACTTCATCGATGATCTTCAGCCGCTCGTCGAACGGGATGAAGGCGGACTTCATCGCGTTGATCGTGAACCACTGGAGTTCCCGCCAGCCGTAGTCGAAGGCGTCGACCAGCAGGGCCATCTCCCGGGACATCGAGGTACCGCTCATCAACCGGTTGTCGGTGTTGACGGTCACCCGGAAACGCAGGTCTCTCAGCAGCCCGATCGGATGCTCCGCGATGGACGGGGCGGCGCCGGTCTGCACGTTCGACGACGGGCACAGCTCCAGCGGGATCCGCTTGTCCCGCACGTACGCGGCCAGCCGACCGAGCTTCGGCTGCGGGCCGGGAGTGATGTCGTCGACGATGCGGACGCCGTGGCCGAGACGGTCGGCGCCGCACCACTGGATCGCCTGCCAGATGGAGGGCAGCCCGAACGCCTCGCCGGCGTGGATGGTGAAGTGGAAGTTCTCCCGCTGGAGGTACTCGAAGGCGTCCAGGTGGCGGGTGGGCGGGAAACCCGCCTCCGCACCGGCGATGTCGAAGCCCACCACACCGTGGTCACGGTGTCGTACCGCCAACTCGGCGATCTCCTGCGACCGAGCCGCGTGCCGCATCGCGGTGAGCAGGGTGCCGACCCGGATCGGCGTACCCGCCTCGGCGGCGAGGGTGCTGCCCTCCACGAAACCGGCCAGCACCGCCTCGACCACCTCGTCGAGGGTGAGGTCCCGCTCCAGGTGCTGCTCCGGAGCGAACCGCACCTCGGCGTAGACCACACCGTCGGCGGCCAGGTCGAGGGCGCACTCCCGGGCCACCCGGCGCAGTGCCGGACCGGTCTGCATGACGGCGACGGTGTGCGCGAAGGTCTCCAGGTAGCGCTCCAGCGAACCCGAGTCCGCCGCCGCCACGAACCAGCGCCCCAGTTCCGCCGCGTCGGTGGTGGGTAGTTCGTGACCGACCTCCGCCGCCAGATCGACGATCGTCGCAGGGCGCAGGCCGCCGTCCAGGTGATCGTGCAGCAGCGCTTTCGGCGCCCTGACGATGTCCTCGTACCGCAGACTCGTGGTCATGGCTCGACCCTAGTCCCGCCGCTGTGCCGGTGCCGGACCGGTAGGGACAATGGCCAGGTGAACCCAGCAGGACCGGACCCACGGGTGGTCGACCGGCTGCGCTGCCCGGTCTGCGGTGCAGGGCTCGCGGTCGCTCCGGTCGGCACCAGCCACGCATTGCGCTGCCCGCGCCGACACAGCTTCGACGTCGCCCGACAGGGCTATGTCAACCTGCTCACCGGCCGCGCCCCGCACAGTGGCGACACCGCCGAGATGGTCGCCGCCCGGTCGGATTTCCTCGCCGCCGGTCACTACGACGTCATCTCCGCAGCCCTCGCCGAGGCCGCCGTCACCGCGCTCGCGGACTCCCCCACCGACGCGTACCCCTTGGTGGTGGATGCGGGGGCGGGCACCGGCCGGCACCTCGCCGGGGTGCTGGCGGCGGTGCCCGAGGCGGTCGGGCTCGCGCTGGACATCGCCAAACCCGCGCTCCGCCGAGCCGCTCGCGCCCACCCTCGGATCACCGCCGCGTTGGCCGACACCTGGCAGCGAATTCCCCTGGCGGACGCCTCGGCAACGCTGGTGCTGAACGTCTTCGCCCCCCGCAACGGCGCCGAGTTCCGCCGGGTCCTCACCCCGACCGGACGGCTGCTGGTGGTGACCCCGGACACCGACCATCTCACCGAGTTGGTCGCCGCCCTCGGCCTGCTCCGGGTCGACCCGGCCAAGGCGGACCGGGTGGCCGCCAGCCTGGCCGGTCACTTCACCGAGGAGTCGACGACCGTGCACCGGCGGCAGCTGACATTGTCCGGCGCGGAGGTGGCCACCCTGGTCGGGATGGGTCCGAGCGCCTGGCACACCGACCCGACGGGGCTGGCCGCCCGGATCGACGCCCTCGGCGAGCCGGTCCGGGTGACCGTGGCGGTCCGGCTCGGCACCTACCGTCGGAGCTAGGTGGAGAGGTCGACCTCTTCCCAGCCGGGGGGTTCGTCATGGTAGGGCCCGCGCAGGATCACCGCCCACTCCAACGCCCACCGCCGCTGCCCGATCGCGTTGGCGTCCACCAGGCCCGGCAGCGTCCGCCCGGCGCGACTGACCTCCAGGTACGACCAGTCCAGGCAGTAGTGCAGGTCGAGCAGGGCGGCCGCGTCCGCCGGATGCTGTGGCGCGGCCAGGATGCGGGAGCGCCATTGCCGGAAGGTCTCCCCCTCGGCGATGTGCGGCAGCCGCTCCACCAGCCGGTCGTCGGTCGGCATGGTGGGGTCCAGTTGCTTGGTCAGACCGAGCACCCAGGCCAGCGAGAACAGCGCGTCGTGGTGCAGCACGAAGGAGCGGTGGTCGCCCTTGGCTCCGGTGACGAACTGGAACTCCGGCGGGGTGACCATCTCCACCAAGTGCGAGGCGAGCAGCCAACTCATCGCAGCCTGCGGCGGCATGCCGAAGCACCGGGCCAGGATCAGGTGCAGCACGGCAATCCGTGCCTCGATCTCCGCCGTCGGCCGCAGCTCGATGTTGTCGCCCGGCTCCCAGACCAGCGGAAACTGCGGCGGCGGCAGGGGCAGCCGCAGCCGAGCCAGTTCCTCCAGGCTCGCCTCACGCACCGCGCGGGGGTCAGGGGCAGGCACGATCACGGCAACATCCTGTCTGATCACGATGTCTCGGCGCCGACAGTCCCCCCTGGCCTGCGAGAATAGCGGCCCTCACGCTCCGGCACCATGGCCCGGACCAGGGTTTCGTCACTCGATGCGTTCGATCACCAGCGGCGTCACGGCCGGTGGCCGGGCGGCGACCGTCACCGCACGGGCCGCCTCGGCCAGCGCCGCCGGGATCAGCTCCGCCCGCTCGGCCCGCAGCTCGTAGAGGGGCTCCCCGGCACGCACCGGATCACCGGGACGCTTGTGCAGCAGTACGCCAGCTGGCACGCTGACCGGGTCCTCCTTGCGCGCCCGTCCCGCGCCGAGCCGCCACGCCGCCACCCCCATGGCGTACGCGTCGACCGCCGCGACGTGACCGTCCGTGTCAGCGCGGACCACCTCGATCTCGGCGGCCTCGGGCATCGGCGCGTCCGGGTCGCCACCCTGGGCCCGGATCATCGACCGCCAGGAGTCCATCGCCTTCCCGTCGCGGAGAGCGGCGGCGGGGTCGGCATCGGGCAGCCCGGCCGCGTCGAGCATCTCCCGGGCCAGCGCCAGGGTCAGTTCCACCACGTCGGCCGGTCCGCCACCGGCGAGCACCTCCACCGACTCGGTCACCTCGATGCCGTTGCCGATGGCCCGCCCGAGCGGGGTGGACATGTCGGTGAGCAGGGCGACGGTCTTCACACCGTGCGCGCCGCCGAGTTCCACCATGGTCCGGGCCAGTTCCCGGGCGTCGTCGACCGACTTCATGAACGCGCCGGAGCCCACCTTCACGTCCAGCACCAGCGCGCCGGTCCCCTCGGCGATCTTCTTGCTCATGATCGAGCTGGCGATCAGCGGGATGGCCTCGACGGTGGCGGTGACGTCGCGCAGCGCGTACAGCTTACGGTCGGCCGGGGCGAGGCCCGAGCCGGCGGCGCAGATCACCGCGCCGACGTCCCGCAGTTGGGCGATGAACTCCGCGTTGGTCAGCGCCGCCCGCCAGCCCGGGATCGACTCCAGCTTGTCCAGCGTGCCGCCGGTGTGCCCGAGCCCGCGCCCGGACAACTGCGGCACCGCGGCACCGCAGGCCGCGACCAACGGGGTGAGCGGCAGAGTGATCTTGTCACCGACCCCGCCGGTGGAGTGCTTGTCGACGGTCGGCCGGGTCACCGCGGACAGGTCGAGCCGCTCACCGCTGGCGATCATCGCGGCCGTCCAGCGGGCGATCTCCGGCCCGGTCATGCCGTTCAGCAGGATCGCCATGGCCAGCGCCGACATCTGCTCGTCGGCCACCACCCCCCGGGTGTACGCGTCCACCACCCAGTCGATCTGCGCGTCGGAGAGCACCCCCCCATCCCGCTTCACCCGAATAACATCAACAGCCGCAAACCCACTCATCAGAAGATCTTCCCTAGTCGTCCGGCATACCGGATATGTGCATCGATCGCCGAGGGACCACCATGTGGTCACCGTCGCACGGCTGGTGACCCACGACGGGCCGGGGCCGACCGTGCCCGGCGGAGGGATCAAGCCTGACCGCCCGGAGCCGGGAACGGTCGGCCCCGGGCTCCAAGCCCAACCAACGACAAGCTCAACCCCAGCGAACCGGAATCTCCGCCGGCGGCTCGCCCTCACCGGCCCAGAAGATGGTGCCGGACGCGTCGACCACCACCACCCGGGGCGTACGCGCCAACCCCCAGCCGATCGCCTCCGTCGGGTCGTCCCAGCTCGGGCCCTCCTCCAGCACCCCGGTCTCGGCACCCGCGTCGTCACCGGCGGATCGTTCCCAGTAGGCCGTCCAGACCTGCTGCCCGGCGGAGAGGTCAGGGTGCACGAAGACGGTGCCCCGCCCCCGCCAGGCGGCGAGCCGGTCGGGGACCACCGGCACCGGCCGCTCCCCGGTGACCGCCTCGATGTCGGCCACGTCGAAGGCGTGCGGCAGCAGTTCGGCCATCCGCAGCGGCCCGCCCTTGGCCTCGACGAGGCACTCCGGCCCGCCCTGCTCCCACAGCAGTTGCCGGCAGCGCCCGCACGGCATCAGCGGTTCGCCGGTGGCGTCGACGCAGGACAGCGCCACGATCCGACCGCCGCCGGTGGCGTGCAACGAGGAGACCACCCCGCACTCGGCGCAGAGCACCACACCGTACGCGGCGTTCTCCACGTTGCAGCCGACCACGACCCGGCCGTCGTCGACCAGCGCCGCCGCCCCGACCGGAAAGTTCGAGTACGGCACGTACGCGTGTCGCATCACCTCGGTGGCCGCGGCCCGCAGCCGCTCCCAGTCGATCTCCATGGTCTGCCTCCTGGGTCAGCCCTTGATGTACGGCTTGCCGTCGGCGGCCGGAGCCCGTACCCGACCGACCAGCCCGGCCACGGCCAGGATCGTCGCCAGGTAGGGCAGCATGGCCAGGAACTGACCGGGGATGATGCTGTTGATCGCACCCAGGTAGGTGGCCAACTGGTCGGCGAAGCCGAAGAAGAGCGCGGCGAGCAGCGCGCCGGTCGGGCTCCACCGGCCGAAGATCAGCGCGGCCAGGGCAATGAAGCCCTTACCGCCGATCATGTTCTTGGTGAACGAGAAGAGCGCCAGCGTGTAGGAGGCGCCACCGATACCGGCCACCGCGCCGGCCATGATCACGTTGCGGTAGCGCAGGCCGAGCACCTTCACACCCAGGGTGTCCGCCGCCGTCGGGTGCTCACCGACCGACCGGGTCCGCAGCCCCCACCGGGTACGGAACAGCGCGATGTGGATCACGAGCACCAGCAGCAGGGCCAGGTAGAGGAAGATGTTGCCCCGGAACAGCGCCGGACCGAGCACCGGGATGTCCGACAACAGCGGGATCTCCCAGTTGCTGAAGCGCGGCGCGCTGTTGTACTTGGCGGCGTCGGTCTGCATCAGCCGCTCGTAGAGGAAGCCGGTGATGCCGACCGCCAGCAGGTTCAGCACGATGCCCATGACCACCTGGTCGACCAGGTACCGGATGCTGAACACGGCCAGCAGCAGCGAGATGAACGACCCGCCGACGGCGGCGGCGAGCAGGCCGACCCAGACGCTGCCGGAGATGCTGCCGAACAACGCGCCGCTGAACGCGCCCATCAGCAGCTGCCCCTCGATCGCCACGTTCACCACGCCGGAGCGCTCGCAGAGCACCCCGGCGAGGGAACCGAAGATCAGCGGCAGGGCGAGCAGGAAGGTGCCCCGCACGATGTTGACCAGCGGCATGAAGTTCTGCCCGGTCGGCGCGGCGGAGACCTGCCAGCACAGGAAGGAGAACACGAAGGCGATCAGACCGACGGCGAGCACCGGGACGAACCAGCGCTTCGGCAGACCGGCGAACATCGCCCCACCGGCGGCCAGCGCGATCACGCCGAAGAGGACCGCACCGACCGTACCGTTGATCTCCAGCGCGGCACCGGCGGCGTCCTCACTGAGCGTGAAGCGGGCCTGCTCGCCGGTGGCGAGCACACCGAACAGCACGGTGGCCAGCAGCCCGAGCGCCAGCAGCACCAGGCCGACCTTGCGGGTACGGGTCCAGAAGCCCTCGTCGACCGGCGCGACCGCGACGTCGGGAACAGCCGTGGTGGACATGCCTCACCAGCCCTTCGCGAGGCTCGTCTGCAACCGGGCGGCCCGTGCGGCCCGGAGCTGGAAGATCGCCTTCACCAGGGCCGGCGCGGCGATGAAGATGACGATCAGGGCCTGGAGCACGGTGACCAGCTCCAGCGAGATCCCCGAGTACGACTGCATCCGGTTGCCGCCCGCCTGCAACGCGCCGAACAGCAGCGCGGCCAGCGCCACCCCCCACGGTTTCACCCGGCCGAGCAGGGCGACCAGGATGCCGTCGAAGCCGATCTGGGCGACCACCAGGGGGGTCAGCGCGGCGGCGGTGGTGCCGAGCACCATCTGCGAGCCACCGAGACCGGCCAGCGCCCCGGCGAAAACCATGATCAGCACGTACGTGCGGGTGACGCTCATGCCCGCGGTGCGGGCGGCGTCCGGGTTGGCGCCCACCGCCCGCAGCTCGAAGCCGAGCGTCGAGCGGTTGAGCAGCCAGGCGACCGCCCAGGTGGCCAGGACGGCCAGCACGATGCCGGTGTGCGCCCGCAGCGGCTCGCCGAAGATCCGGGGAAGTTGGGCGGAGCTGTCCACGGCCCGGCTGATCGCGTCGGTGCGGTTCGGGTCCTGCACCCCGTTCTGCACGATCAGCCAGGTGAGGAAGTAGACCGCGATGTAGTTGAGCATGATCGTGTTGATCACCTCGTGGGCGCCGGTCCGCGCCTTGAGGATGCCCGGGATGAAGCCCCAGATGGCGCCGCCGAGCGCACCGGCCAAGACCGCGACCAGCAGGTGCAGTCCGGGCGGCAGCGGCAGCAGGAAGCCGGCCAGCGCGGCCAGGATGACGCCCATCGTCGCCTGTCCCTGCGCGCCGATGTTGAACAGGCCGCCACGGAAGGCCAGCGCCACCGACAGGCCGGTGAAGACCAGCGGAGCGGTGTAGGTGAGGGTCTCCGAGATCGGGCTGAGCGCCGCGTCGGCGTTGGTCGCGGCCGGATCGAAGATCGAGCCCTTGAACAGGTTCGCGTACGCCTCGCTGACCAGCGTCCAACTGGCGTTGATCGCGTCCGACGGGCGGGCGGTGATGTAGCTGTAGGTGGCCAGCACGTCCGGATCAGAAATGATCATCAGTACGGCGCCCACGAGCATCGCCAGCACCAGCGAAAGCAGGGTCACCGTGAAGGTGTTGGCGGCCCAGAGGTTCTCCAGGAACAGCCGCCCCAGCGTGGGGTGCGGTTCCGGTTCACCGGGTGTGTTGGCCGGCTCGGCGCGTTCGGTGTTGCCGAGCGCGCTCCGGGCGGCCTGGTCCTCACTCGCCGGTTCCTTGTCCGGGGAACTCGGCTGGGAATTGCGCTCGCTCATGCCTTCTTGTCCTCGCTACCCTCAGGGGCAGGTGCCACGCCATCGGTGGTGGCCGTGACGTCCCGGTCGGTGATCGCCTGGGTGCCGGCGTCGGATGACACGTCCGCGTCGGCGGTGGCCGCCACGTCCGGGTCGGTGGTCGCCGTCGGCACGGTCCCGTCGTCCGGGGAGCCGCCCGTGGCGTCCGGGGTGATGCCGGCCATCAGCAGGCCGATCTCCTCACGGGGGGTGTCCGGGCCGACCACGCCGATGATCCGCCCGCGGTACATCACCGCGACCCGGTCGGCCAGCCCGATGACCTCGTCCAACTCGCTGGAGACCACCAGCACGGCGGTGCCGATGTCCCGCTCGTGGATGACCCGGCTGTGGATGAACTCGATCGAGCCGACATCCACCCCCCGGGTCGGTTGGGCGGCGATGAAGAGCTTCAGCGGCCGGGAGAGCTCCCGGGCCACGATCACCTTCTGCTGGTTGCCGCCGGAGAGGGTGCCGACCGGCGCGTCGGCCGACGAGGTCCGTACGTCGAACTGCTCGATCCGTTCCGCCGCCGACCTGCCGATCTCGTCCGGTCGCAGCGACAGGCCGCGACCGAAGGGCGGCCGGTCGTACATGTCCAGCACCAGGTTCTCGGCGACGCTGAACTCCTTGACCAGCCCGTCGACGCTGCGGTCCTCCGGCACGTAGCCGACGCCCGCCCGGAGCACCTTCTTGGTCGACCAGCCGTCGATCCGCTGCCCGTCCAGGGTGACCGTGCCGGCGAGCACCGGCCGCAACCCCATGATCGCTTCGATCAGATCGGTCTGGCCGTTGCCCTGCACGCCCGCGACGCCGAGCACCTCGCCCGCGCGTACCGTCAGGTCGACGCCGTCCACCGCGCGAACCTGACGGTCGTCGTCGACGACCAGGCCGGCGATCTCCAGGACCGGCTCGCCCGGGGTCGCCGGGGCCTTGTCCACGGTGAGCCGGACGGTGCGGCCGACCATCAACGCGGCCAGTTCGTCCCGGCTGGCCTCCGGCGAGGCCGTGCCCACGGTCTTTCCGCGCCTGATCACGGTGATCCGGTCAGCGATCGCCTTGACCTCGCCGAGCTTGTGGGTGATGAAGACGATCGACTTGCCGGCGGCCTTGAGCGACCGCATCACCGCGAGCAGTTCCTCGGTCTCCTGCGGGGTGAGCACCGCCGTCGGCTCGTCCAGGATGAGCAGGTCCACGTCGCGGGTGAGCGCCTTGACGATCTCCACCCGCTGCTGGACGCCGACCGGCAGGTCCTCGATCACCGCGTCCGGGTCGACCCGCAGGTTGTACCGCTCGGAGACCTCGGCGACCTCGCGTCGGGCGCGACGCCGGTCCAGGAAGCCGGCGATGCCGCCGCGCACCTGCTCGGCACCGAGCATGATGTTCTCGGTGACGGTGAAAACGGGCACGAGCATGAAGTGTTGGTGCACCATGCCGATGCCGGCGGCGATCGCGTCCGAGGGGCCGCGCAGCTTCAACGGCTCGCCGTCGACCAGGATCTCGCCCTCGTCGGGCTGGTAGAGCCCGTAGAGCACGTTCATCAGGGTCGACTTGCCGGCGCCGTTCTCGCCGAGCAGGGCATGGATCTCTCCAGGCTCCACCGTGAGGTCGATGTGGTCGTTGGCGACCAGATCACCGAACCGCTTGGTGATGCCGCGCAGTTCGAGTCTCAGCGCAACCTCCTGGAGTGCGAAGCGATGGTGCAGCGTAGCTGCTGACGAGCGGCACGGCGTCGGCCGAACCGGTGGCGCGGATCGGCCGCTGCGGCACTGCGGGTGAACCCCGCGCCCCAGCGGCCGGAACGTTGTGTGGCTCTGCTCGTCGGCCGCCCCCGGTGATCGTCTCACCGGGGACGGCCGACCCGGGTCACTTCGGCTGGGCGGCCGAGGTGACCGTGACGGTGCCGGCGGCGATGTCCGCCTTCAGCTTGTCGACCTCGGCCTTCAGCTCGGCCGGAACCTTGCTGTCGAAGTCGTGGTACGGGGCCAGCGAGACGCCCTCGTTGGCCAGCGTGCCGACGAAGCCCTCCTCGGCGTTGAGCTTCTCGCCGCCAGCGGCCTTGAGGACGGCGTCCTTGACCGCACCCGGGATGTTCTTCACCACGGTGGTGATGATCGCCGGGCAGTCCGGGGTGCTCTCGCAGCCGTCGACGTCCACCCAGATGGTGTTGTACTTGCCACCCGAGGCCTTGGCCGCACCGGTGGTGCCGAGGCCGGCGCCGCCGGCGACCGGCATGATGATGTCCGCACCCTGGGCGACCAGCGCGTCGCTGACCTTCTTGCCCTCGTCCTGCTTGACGAAGTCGTTGGTGAAGGAGCCGTTCTGGGTCTCCTTGTTCCAACCGAGGGCCTGGACGCTCGCGCTCTTGGCCTCGTTGTAGTAGGCCACGCCGTCGACGAAGCCGTCCATGAAGATGGTCACCGGCGGGATCTTCATGCCGCCGTAGGTCGCCACCTTGCCGCTCTCGCTCATCCCGGCGGCGACGTACCCGGCCAGGAAGCCGGCCTGGGCGGTGTCGAACTCCATCGGGTAGACGTTGGCCACGCCCGGGTTGGCGTCGACGATGCCGAACTGCTGGTCCGGGTTCGCCTCGGCGATCTTCTTGGTGGCGTCCTGCATCAGCCCACCGACGGCCAGGATGAAGTCGCAGTCCTGGTTGACGTACTGGGTGAGGTTCGGCTCGTAGTCCGCCTCAGCCTTGGACGCGACGTACTTGATGTCGATGTTGCTGTTCTCCGCCTTGGCCTCTTCTAGGCCCTTCCAGGCGGAGGCGTTGAACGACTTGTCGTCGATGCCGCCGACGTCAGTGACCATGCAGGCGGTGTACTTCTCGCCTGAACCGGCGTTGTTGTCCTCATCCGGAGCCTCGCCACAGGCGGCGGCGCTCAGTACGAGCCCACCCGCCGCGATGATCGAGGCGATCCGCATCCCACGCACCGAGCGCAAGACGTCTCCTTCCCATTGCACACCGCGGGTTACGCGGTGGCAGCCCTTGAACCGGCCTGCGCCTTGCCGCCGGCGTCCCACGTTACGGGAGGAGAGCGTACGCCCACGCCCACCTGCCGACCGACAATCGTGCAGGACTGTTGGAGGCCTGTTACCCCTACGTAATGCTTGGGTGGGCCCCGTCACTCAGGGTGCCGGTAGACAGGTGGGCGTGTGCCGTAAAAGCGAGTTTTCTCCGTCGGCGCAGTGGGCCGCCCCGCTACCGCCAGAAGACCGCCACAGCCGCGTTGACCAGGGTGAGTCCCACGATGGCGAGGAAGTGCCCCCGGTTGACCTCAGTGCGCTTACGGGAGAAGAAGACCATGACGAAGATCAGCAGAGCGATCACCAGCTTCGTCACAAGCTTCCCCGGCGCCGGCTCGTCGCCGTCGCGCAGCGGCGCGCTCAGCCCGATGCCGCTCAGCACCTGGATCACGGCCCCCCAGAGCATGGCGGCGTTGACCCGGAGCTTGCCGGTGAGGTATTGGGCGATCGCACCACCGAGCAGCAGCGCGAACCCGATCAGATGGACGTAGAGGAGGATGAGTCGAAGTGCTTCCACCCGACCCATCCTGCCCTATCAACGACGTTTTGTAGTAGAGGCGCCCCCGGAAATCCGGGCTGCTCCCGGCACCGGCGACCGGCCGATCACGCCCGGTCAGCCCTTGGTGCCTCCGGCGGTCAGCCCGGAGACCAGGTGCCGCTGAGCGATCATGAACACCACACCGGCCGGCACGGTCACCAGGACCGCCGCCGCCGTCAGGTACTCCCACTGCGGGTTGAACTGCGGCACGAACTGCTGGAGCCCGTACGCCAGGGTGAACGTGTCGTCGGTCTGGATGAACGCCGACGCGTACATCACCTCGCCCCAGGCGGTGAGGAAGGTGTAGAAGGCGGTGACCGCGATGGCCGGTCGGGCCAGTGGCAACACCACCCGCCAGAAGATCGCGAACGGACCGCAGCCGTCCAGCGCCGCCGCCTCGTCCAGCGAGGTGGGGATGGAGTCGAAGTAGCCCTTGAGCATCCAGGCGCAGAACGGCACCGCGATGGTCAGGTACGCGATGACCAGAGCCGGCAACGTGTTGATCAGACCGAGCCGGGCCATGATCGTGTAGATCGGCACGATCAGGATGGCCGCCGGGAACATCTGGGTGATCAGGAAGGTCATCATCAACGGCCGACGCCCGGGGAAGTTGAACCGGGACACCGCGTATCCGGTGGTGGCCGAGAAGAAGATGCCGATCAGCATCGTGAACGCCGCCACGATCACCGAGTTCAGCAGCCACCTCGGGAAGTTCGTGTCGAACAGCACGTAGCTGTAGTTGGCCAGGGTCGGGTCCTTGACCAGGGTCAGCTCGCTGCTCTGCACCGCGTACCCGGGTTTGAACGAGGCCAGCAGCACCCAGACGATCGGGCCGAGCGCGATCAGCGAGGCGATGACCAGCGTGCCGTGCAGCAGCAGGGATTTCACCGGGCTGCGCCGGCTGCGGCCGGGCCGGTTGCCGACCTTCGCCGGGGCGGCCGGAACCGCCGCTGCGGGAGTGGTCAGTTGGCTCATGTCACCACACCTCGCCTTGCTTGCGCAGCGCCCGCCGGTAGAACAGCGAGAACACCAGCAGGATCGACAGGATCAGCACGCCGTACGTGGACGCGAGCGAGTAGTTGCGGATGCCCTCGAACGCCGCCCGGAAGGCACCGGTCACCAGGATCTCGGTCTCGCCCGCCGGCTGCCCCTCGGTCACCAGGAAGATGATCGGGAACATGTTGAACGTCCAGATCGTGCCGAGCAGGATCACCGTCATGCTGACCGGGCGCAGTCCCGGCAGGGTGATGTTGCGGAACCGCTGCCACGCGGAGGCACCGTCGATCTCGGCGGCCTCGTACAACTCGCCGGGAATCGTCTGCATCCCGCCCAGCAGGGCGACCATCATGAACGGCACGCCGAGCCAGATGTTGGTGATGATCGCGGTGAGCAGCGACGTCCACTGGTTGGCGAACCAGTCGACCGAGTCGATGCCGAGCGAGGTGAGCAGCGAGTTCGCCAGGCCGAAGCGCTCGTTGAAGATGAACTTCCAGGCGAAGGCGCTGACGAAGGCCGGTACCGCCCAGGGCAGGACCAGCAGCACCCGGTAGAGACCGCGACCCCGCATCGGACGGTTGAGCATCACGGCCAGGCCGAGGCCCAGACCGTAGTGGAACACGACGCACCCGAGAGTCCAGATCAGCGTGATGCCGGTCCACTGCCAGAAGTCGCCGACATTGCCGCTGAGCACGTTGATGTAGTTGTCGAGACCGACGAACTCCCACCGGTTGGGGTTCTCGGCACAGACCTCGCCACCGGTGATCGACCTGGTGCAGATCTCTGCGGCCTGGTTGGCCTCGGTGAGGTTGGTGAGGGAGATCCAGATCCCCCGGACCAGCGGGTAGAAGATCAGGACTGCCAGGACGATGACGACGGGCAGCACCATCGCCCAGGCGTACCAGTGTTGCTCCCAGCTGCGGCGCAGCCGGGAGGGACGAGCGGATCGGCCGGGCGGCGGCGAGGGGGGCGCCGGTTCGGCTGTCACGGTGGTCATCAGCTGCGCTCCATGAGGGGAGGTCCGGCAGGGCCGGTGACCGGTGCCGGTCACGCGACCCTGCCGGGTGCCGAGAGATCCGGCTGAGGTCAGTTCTCGTAGGAGGGAACGACCTCGGCCTTGTACTTCTTCGCGACGGTGTCCAGCGCGGCCTTCGGGTCCTTGTTCTGGATCAGGACCTCGGTGGCCATCTGGTCGAGCGGGCCGAAGAACTGACCGGCCTCGGGGATCCACGGACGACCGACGCCGGCCTCGACCACCGGCTGGAAGGCGGCGACGGTGGGGTTGTTCTTCACCGCGTCGAGGTCGTACGCCGAGCTGCGGGTCGGCAGCAGGCCGAGCTTCTCGGACAGGAACGCCTGCGACTCGGCGGAGCTCATGAACTTGACGAACGCGACGGCGGCGTCGACCTTCTCCTGCGGCATGCCGGACCAGATCACGTAGTTGTGGCCGCCGACCGGACCACCGGCGCGGGTCGAGCCGCCCGGCACCGGCGCAATGCCCAGGTTCTCCAGGCCGCCGAAGTCCGGTGCCTGCTGGACGTTGTTGACCTCCCACGGCCCGTTGATGATCATGGCGACCTTCTTCTCCTTGAAGAGGGTCATCATGGTGCCGTAGGCGTCGTTGGCGGACGGCTTGGCAGCCGCCCCGCTGTCGATCAGGTCCTTGGCGATCGCCAGCCCGGCCGCGTTCTGCTCCGAGTTGATGATGATCTTCTTGTTCGCGGCGTCGACCAGGTCGCCGCCCTCGCCGTACATGAAGGGCAGCAGGAAGTAGCCGGCCGGGTTGAGGTAGAGCCCCTCGGCGTCGGTCTTGTCCTTGATGGTCTTCGCCGCCGTCTTCAGCTCGGCCCAGGTCTTCGGCGGCTCGCTGATGCCGGCCCGGTTCAGCAGTTCCTTGTTGTACATCAGCGCGAGGCTGTCGGTGACCTGAGGAACGCCGTAGGTCTTGCCGTCGAACTTGTTGGAGGCGAGCGGGGTCTCCAGGAAGTCGGACTCGTCGGCGAGCAGCTCGGAGCCGTCCAGCGCGTACAGGTGACCCAGCGAGGCGAACTCGGGCACCCAGGCGACCTCGGCCCGCAGGATGTCCGGGGCACCGGTCTTGGCCTGCGCGGCGGTCTTGAACTTGTTCTGCGCCTCACCGAACGGGACCGACTGGTAGTTGATCTTGACGTTCGGGTAGGTCTGGTTGAACTTGGCGATCAGCTCCTGGAACGCCGGGCCCTCGTTCTTCGGGTCCGAGGTGTCCCACCAGGTCAGTTCTGCGGTGAGGGAGGCGGGGTCGACCGCCGGCTGCCCCTCGGCCGCCTTCTCCTCGCCGCCGCACGCGGCGACGGAAAGGGCGAGAGTGGCAGAGGCGAGTACGGCGATCCCCCTGGCTGTGCGGCGCATGTTCGCTCCTAGGTTGCCTGCCGGGTAACGGCGGGACAGTAGCAAGAACTTTCGAAACTAGAAACCCCTTGCGAACACCGCTGCAACAACCGTGCCCCATCCGCAACTCCGGTTACCGACAAGTGGCCGCCGTCGGGGCATTTCGCCCACAGAATCCGGTGACCGAACTCGCCGTATCGGTCACCATCAGCGCAGCATGTGCGGACCGAACGTGCCCTAACGGCACGGCTGCCGCGCTGGCGAGGCGTGCCCTCGACACACCCTGCCGGGTCCTGCAACTTCTTGCTGGCCACTGCGCAAGAAGATGGTGGTGAGCTACAGTGCCGCCATGCGCGCTCGCCTGTCCGACATCGCCCAGCAGGCCGACGTCAGTGAGGCCACGGTGTCGCGGGTGCTCAACGACCGCCCCGGCGTGGCCCCCGAGACCCGGCAGGCCGTCCTGACCGCCCTCGACGTGCTCGGCTACGAGCGCCCCGCCCGACTGCGCAAGCGCAGCGCCGGGTTGGTCGGTCTGGTGGTTCCGGAGCTGGACAACCCGATCTTCCCGGCGTTCGCCCAGATCATCGAGTCGGCGCTGGCCCCCACCGGCTACACCCCGGTGCTGTGCACCCAGACCCCCGGCGGCGTACGCGAGGACGAGTACGTCGAGATGCTGTTGGACCGACAGGTGTCCGGCATCGTCTTCGTCTCCGGCCTGCACGCCGACACCGCCGCCGACCACGACCGGTACCGCACCCTGCTCGCCCGCCCGCTGCCGATCGTGATGATCAACGGGTACGCGCCGGGCCTGCCCGCGCCCTTCGTCTCCTGCGACGACCGGGAGGCCGCCGAACTGGCGGTGGCCCACCTGGTGGCTCTGGGCCACCGCCGGATCGGTCTGATCACCGGACCGGACCGCTTCGTGCCGGTGCAGCGCAAGGTCAGCGGATACAAGTCGGCGATGGAACGTCTCGCGGGTGTGGACGAACCCGAGTTGGCCGAGCTGACCGAGCTGTCGCTGTTCGGCGTCGAAGGCGGGGAGGCGGCGGCGGCCCGGTTGATCGAGCGCGGCGCCACCGGCATCGTCTGCGGCTCCGACCTGATGGCCCTCGGTGCCATCCGGGCCGCCCGACAGCGGGGCATGTCGGTGCCGGAGGACCTCTCGGTGGTCGGCTACGACGACTCACCGCTGATGGCCTTCACCGACCCGCCCCTGACCACCATGCGCCAGCCGGTGGCCGCCATGGCGATCGCCGCGGTGCGGGCCCTGGTCGACGAGATCAACGGCCATGGCGCCCCACACTCGGAGTACCTGTTCCGGCCGGAACTGGTGGTGCGGGGGTCGACGGCGGTGGCCCGGCAGGACGGTACGCCGAGCGGTCCCAGCCGGCAGCGGCCGGCCCCGCCGGCGATCGCGGTCCCGGCGTAGCCCGCCCGAAGCAGCACCGGCCCGACTGGGCCAGAGGACGGCTCCTGTGGCGCATCTTGCGCAAGAAATGCTTGACTCTTGCAGAGTTGGCCCGGCATCCTTCTCAGACACCCGTGCGTCCCCACCTCACCAGCGCCGGGTTGCCGCCGTCCCGCGACAGCAGAAACGGGGAACACCCGATGACCGTCAGCACCCCCTCGCCGCTGACCTCCGACGCCGACTGGTGGCGGTCCGCCGTCGTCTACCAGGTCTACGTCCGCAGCTTCGCCGACTCCGACGGCGACGGCATCGGCGACCTCCAGGGCATCCGGGCACGCCTGCCGTACCTGCGTGACCTCGGTGTCGACGCGCTCTGGCTGACCCCCTTCTACACCTCGCCCATGGTCGACGGCGGTTACGACGTCGCCGACTACCGCGACGTGGACCCGATGTTCGGCAACCTCGCCGACTTCGAGGCGATGATCACCGACGCCCACGCGCTCGGCCTGCGGATCATCGTCGACATCGTGCCGAACCACACCTCCGACAAGCACCCGTGGTTCACTGCGGCACTGGCCGCCGCCCCCGGCTCACCGGAGCGGGCGCGCTACCTCTTCGCCGACGGCAAGGGCGACGACGGCGAACTGCCCCCCAACGACTGGGAGAGCATCTTCGGCGGCCCGGCCTGGACCCGGGTTGCCGACGGTCAGTGGTACCTGCACCTGTTCGACCCGGCCCAGCCCGACCTGAACTGGCGACACCCCGAGGTACGCGCCGAGTTCGAGGACATCCTGCGCTTCTGGTTGGACCGTGGCGTCGACGGATTCCGGATCGACGTGGCCCACGGCATGATCAAGGCCGAAGGGTTGCCGGACGTCGGATTCAGCTCGATGACCACCGGCCGACGCCAGTCCGAACTGCTCGGCAAGGGTCGGCTGCCCTACTTCGACCAGGACGAGGTGCACGAGATCTACCGCGCCTGGCGACCCATCCTGGACAGCTACCCGGGTGGTCGGATGGCCGTCGCCGAGGCGTGGGCCGAGACCCCGCAGCGACTGGCCCGCTACATCGGCCCGGACGAGCTGCACCAGGCTTTCAGCTTCGACTTCCTCGACGCCACCTGGTCGGCGGACTCGTTCCGCAAAGTGATCGACACGGCGCTCGCCGAGTCGACGATCGTCGGCGCACCGACCACCTGGGTGCTGTCCAACCACGACCGGCAACGGCACGTCACCCGCTACGGCGACGGGGAGATCGGGCTGCGCCGGGCCCGGGCCGCCGCGCTGCTGATGCTCGCCCTGCCCGGCTGCGCCTACCTCTACCAGGGTGAGGAACTGGGCCTGCCCGAGGTGCTGGACCTGCCCGACGAGCTGCGCCAGGACCCGGCCTTCCTGCGTACCGGTGAGAGCCGGGACGGCTGCCGGGTGCCGATCCCGTGGAGCGGCGAACTGGCGCCGTACGGCTTCGGCCCGGCCGGTAGCGAGCTGAGCTGGCTGCCCGCTCCGGCGACCTGGCGTGACCTGTCGGTGGCCGCGCAGACCGGCACACCCGGCTCCACCCTGGAGCTGTACCGCGCGGCGCTGCGGATCCGCGGCCAGCACCCGGCGTTGGCCGGTGTCGGCGGCATCACCTGGTTGGAGACCGGTCCGGGAGTGCTCGCCTTCGAGCGCCGGGCCGACGAGACCGTGTTGACCTGCGTGGTGAACATCAGCGACGCGCCGGTGGCGATCGACGGGTACGGCACTCCCCTCGTCGCCAGCGCGACGCTGACCGAACGCGACGGTGGGCACCTGCTGCCGGTGGACGCGGCGGTGTGGTTCGAGCGGTCCTGAACGGGTACAAACCCATCGACTCGGCCGTCCGGCGTGCTACGCGCCGCCGGGCGGCTGAGCAAGACCCCTGTGGTGGGGGGTGCGACGGTGGCCGGTGCCCGGGGCGATCCCCCGGGCACCGGCCACTCTGTGTCGTCGAGTCACGGCGGCGACCGGTGGTCAGCTCGGTTCGTGCTGGGCGAGCACCCGGCTGAGCAAATTGTTCAGTGTCTGCCGCTCGGTCGCCGACAGCGTCTTGAGCAGTTCGTCCTGCACCTGGTCGAGCACCCCGTCGATGCGGTGCAGTTGCCGCAGACCGGCTTCGGTGAGGGTCACCCGGTTGCGCCGTCCGTGTTCCGGGTCCGGTATCCGGTCGACGAAGCCCAGCTCGACCAGTTCGTTGACGGCCGCGACGACGTCGCTGCGGTCGATGCGGCAGCGGCGGCCGAGCAACGCCTGGCTTGACGGCCCGAACTCGTGCAAGGCGGCCAGGATGCGGTAGTGGTAGCCGCGCGCTCCCGCTGCCGCGAAGCCGTCGGACACCAGCCGGCGGGTGTGCACGGCAAGCTGGGTGATCAGCCAACTCGGCTTCACCGTCAAGCGCTGGGGAACGTCATCCATGACACCCACCCTAATGTGTTGGCCTCTCCAACATTTGCCGCTATGTTGGTTTCACCAATGTTGGAGTCACCATCAAGGAGGGCTCTGGTGTCCACCGCCACCCTGACCACTGACCGCATCGAGATCGCCGAGCTGTTCGCCCGGCTGGCCAACCTGCTGGACGACGGCCGCTACGACGACGTCCACACCGTTTACCACCCCGACGTCGTGGTGCACTCCCCGCTAGGCGGCCAGCTGCACGGTCTCGACGAGGTGGCCTCCTACCTGAAGCGCAGCCAGGTTGCCGGCGAGCAAACCCTGCATGTGCACGGCGACGTCCTCGTGCACGTCAACGGCGAGCAGGCCGAGGCGAGCGCCAACCAGCTCGTCTACCGCTACCGGGATGGCGCGCCACCGCACCAGACCAGTGGCGTACGCGTGGCCTGCACCGCCGTGCGTACCTCGGCGGGCTGGCGAATCAGCCAGCTGCGCATCACCCTCGCCTGGACGCACGAACAGTGACCTGATCGGGCGCGCGCCGGGTGGTCCTCACTCGGTCGCGCCGGGCAGGCGGGCGGCCACGCGGCGGAAGCCCGCGCGTAGCTCGGCCTCGCTCGGCGCAAGTAGCGGCTCCGCCGGGTGGTCGGGTTCGGTCAGTTCCTCGTCGACGACGTCCTCGACGTCGCCGTACAGGTCGGCCTGGTCGATCCGGGCTGCCTCGGCGGCGGCGGACTGCGCGGCGGTGATCTCGCTGCGGATCTGCTCCACCGAAACCGCCGGCACCAGCGGCTCCACCACCGCCATGAACTGTTCCTCGGCCACCACCGCCTCGGCCAACGCCAACGCGTGTGGTCGCTCGTACGGGCCGCAGACCACCGCCTCCCACTCGTCGATGTCGTCGAGCGGACCGAACGTGATGATCCACGGTAGGTCCAGCATCGGCGAGTCGTCCGGCAGGTCCAGCGTCACAAGTGCCCCCACGGGCCCATCATGGTGGTTTCCCGCCCGACCCGGGTGCGACTTCCCCGCGCATCCCACCGTCGAGGTGCCCTGCCGACGGCCCAGAAGCGCGGGCCTGCTCTCAGCTCGGCCGTGCCGCGTCGAGGGCCGCCCGGACCAGGGACAGCGCCCGGTCCGTCGGAACACCCAACCGAGTCGCCTCGGTCGCGTACCCGGCGGCCAGCCGCTGCAACCGGTCCACCGCGTCATCGCGGCCGGGCGCGACGAAGGTGCCGTGCCGACCACGGGTCTCCAGCAGACCCGCCGCCTCCAACTCGCGGTACGCGCGAGCCACCGTGTTCACCGCCAAGCCCAGGTCGGCGGCGAACTGCCGGACGGTGGGCAGTTTCGCGCCCACCGGCAGTCGACCATCCCCGATTAGCTCCGCGAGCTGCCCGCGCACCTGCTCGTACGGCGGCACCGACGAACCCGGGTCGATCGAGATCTGCACGCCTGTCCCTCCCACCGCGTCAACCCGCCCCACCCGGCGCACCCGGATCGGCGTCCACGTCGACCTCGGTCGGCCGGGGACGGACCGCCAAGTCCACCGTCCGGCCGTGCCGGCTCGTCGCCGCCAGCGCGGCACCGAACAGCACCAGTTGGTTGAGCAGGTAAAGGTAGACCAGCAGCCCGACGGCGGTCGCCACCACCGTGTACGCCGGGTTGTGCTCGACCCGACCCACCCAGAAACGACCGACGGTGTTGAGCAGGGTAATGCCGACCGCGACGATCAGCACCACCGGCCGCAGCCGGGACCGGCTCATCCGCACCCGGGGCACCGCGACCAGCAACAGCGTGGCCAACACCGCGTTGACCAGCACGCTGAGCACCGCGCTGACCGTGGTGAGCGCGAACGAACCGGTGCTGCGCAGCAGGAACCGCAGCAACGACTCCAGGGCGTCCACGGCCGCCACCGAGAGACCGAGCAGCACGAAGACGACCACCAGCACACCCAGGTCGACCAGGCGGCGCACCACCAGGTTGCCCGGATGCTGGTTGAGCCCGTGGATCAGCCGCTGCGAGGACCGGATCGCCTCCACCCACCCGATCCCGGTCAACACCAGGATCAACAGGCCGACCAGCCCGACGGTGCCGCTGCTGTCGGCGACCTGGGCCGGATCGAGGAACGGCAGATTCTCGCCGAGGAACTCCTCCGCCGCCGCGCTCACCTCGTCGTTGTCCTCCAGGATCGCGCCGAAGATCGCGTACGCGACCAGGGCCAGCGCGAAGACCGCGAAGAAGCCGTAGTAGGCGATGGCGGCAGCCAGTCGACCGCCCTGCAGATCGGTGTAGAGCACCCCGGCACGCCACAGGTGGCTGAAGGCCGGGGAGCGGCGACGCACGGCGGTCAGCCGACGGTCGACGGCCGCCTCGACCCGACCCAGAACGTTCACGTCGTCATCCTCGCCGATCCGTCGTCGCGTGTCAGAGGTACCCGACACCGCCGACGGCGACGCTCAGCCGCCCAGTCGGAAGTCGCGGCGCGGTTGCCAGCGGGTCTGTCCGCTGTGCGAGAAGAGCGTGAAGTGATCCACTTCGAACATCGCGGAGAAGTCCGCCAGGTCCTCGTACACCTGGTCCAGCGCCTCCGGCGCGACATCCTGGGCGACCGTGACGTGTGGATGGTAGGGGAACCGAAGCTCCCGGCGTAGCTGCGGAGCGGCGTTGATGGCGGCGGCGAGCAGCTCGCACTCGCTGATGCCGGCGGCGACCGTGACGAAGACCACCTGGGTCACCGGCCGGAACGTGCCGGTACCCCGCAGGTGCAGGGTGAACGGCAGGTGCTCGGCGGCGACCCGGACGAGGTGCCGTTCCACGGCCGGCAACGCGCTCACCGGAATCTCGGTCGGCCCGAGCAGGGTGACGTGAGCCGGCACCGTGTTCTGGTCACCGGCCTCCAGCCGACGCCGGGTCAGCAGGCTGCCCCACGGCTCCGGGATGTCGACCGCGATGCCGATCTGGACGCTGTCGCCGGCCACCGGTGCTCCGGGCCCCTGATCCACGCTCCGCGCCACCCCTTCGGCCATCGACGCCTGCCCACACCGCCGCCCTCGACCGAGCGGTCACTCACCACGTACCGGAGGGAAGAAGCCCACCCGCTCGTACGCGGTACGCAGCGTCGGCGCCGCCACCGCGCGGGCCTTCTCCGCACCGGCCGCGAGGAGCTTGTCCAACTGGGCGGGATCGTCGAGGTACGAGCGGGTGCGCTGCTGGATCGGGCTGACGAACTCCCGGACCACCTCGGCGAGGTCCTTCTTCAGGTCGCCGTAACCCTTGCCGACGTACGCCACGACCAGGTCGTCGATGCCCCGCCCGCTCAACGCCGAGTAGATGGTGAGCAGGTTGGAGATCCCCGGCTTGGTCGCCTCGTCGAAGACGATCTCCCGACCGGTGTCGGTCACCGCCGACCGGATCTTCTTCGCCGAACGCGCCGGATCCTCCAGCAGGTCGACGATGCCGGCCGGCGACGAGGACGACTTCGACATCTTCGCGGTCGGATCCTGCAAGTCGGTGATCTTCGCGGTGGCCTTCACGATGTGCGGCTCCGGCACGGTGAAGGTCCGACCGAACAGCGAGTTGAACCGCTGCGCCAGGTCCCGGGAAAGCTCCAGGTGCTGCCGCTGGTCCTCACCGACCGGTACCGCGTTGGCCTGGTAGAGCAGGATGTCGGCGGCCTGCAGGATCGGGTAGGTGAACAGGCCGACGCTGGACCGCTCGTTGCCCTGCTTCTGCGACTTGTCCTTGAACTGGGTCATCCGGCTGGCCTCGCCGAACCCGGTCAGGCAGCCGAGCACCCACGCCAACTGGGTGTGCTCCGGCACCTGGGACTGCACGAACAGGGTGCAACGCTCCGGGTCCAGCCCGACCGCGAGCAACTGCGCGGCGGCCACCCGGGAACGCTGGACCAGCACCTTCGGATCGTGCCCGGCGGTGATGGCGTGCAGGTCCACCACGCAGTAGAAGGCGTCGTGCGACTCCTGCAACGCCACCCAGTGCCGCACCGCGCCGAGATAGTTGCCGAGATGGAACGAGTCGGCTGTCGGCTGGATACCGGAGAAGACGCGGGGGCGGGCCGGAACGTCGGACATGCCGACAATTCTGTCAGCTACGCCCGGCGTACGTCATGACGGGCCGGCGGGTCGGCTCCGGTCCGCCGCCGCCACCGGCTCACGGCGCTGTTCGGGCAGCCGCGCGACGGTGACCGCGAGGCGGGCCACCCGCCGGCCTTCCAGGGTCAACACCCGCAGCAGCCAGCCACCGGCCGGTGCCCCCACCGGCTCCGGACCGACCGGGATCTCGTCGCCCGGCGCCGGCAGCCGCCCCAGCGCGGCCATCACGAACCCGCCCACCGTCTCGTACGGCCCGGTCGGCAGAGAGACACCGGTGCGGTCGGCGAAGTCGGCCAGGTTGAGCCGACCGTCCACCACCGCCGGCAACCCGGTGTACGCGGGCTCGGGCGCCTCCGCGTACTCGTCGTGGATCTCGCCGACCAACTCCTCGATGAGGTCCTCGCAGGTGACGATGCCGGCGGTGCCGCCGTACTCGTCGACCACCACCGCCAGGTGATGCCCCTCCCGGCGCATCTCGGTCAACGCGGCCAGCACCCGCTTGCTCGCCGGCAGGCGCTTGACCTCGCGGGCCAACTGCCCGACCGTGGTGCCCGGCTCCCGGTCCGGATTGAGCACCAGGTCACGCAGATGCACGACGCCGACCACGTCGTCGTGGGTGCCGTCGACCACCGGATAGCGGGTGTGCGGTCCCGCCCGCACCAACGGTTCCGCCTCGGCGATGGTCAGCGCCGCGGAGAGGAAGACCACCTCGGTACGGGGCATCATCACCTCGCGTACTAGGCTCGCACCGGCGGCCAACACGTCGTCGATGATGCGTTGCCCCACCGGATCGAGGACGGTGTTGGCGGCGACCAGGTCGCGCAGTTCCGCCTCACTGATCCGCTCCCGACCGGCGGCCGGTCCCGCGCCGAGCAGATGGGTGACGAGCCGCACGGCACCGTCGGCGACCCGGACCACGACCCGGGCCACCGCTCGGGCCACCGGTCCCGGCTGACGGCGGTGCAGGTCGTGGCCACGCCGCCGGGGTGTGCGCCGACGCGAGGCCCGCATGCAGTGATGGTAGCCAGCCACGCCCCGTAGGGTGACCACCACGAGGCCGCGTCCGCACCGGCCAGGTAGGAGGAAGCGACGTGAAACTGCTCGTCACCGGCGGGGCCGGTTTCATCGGCAGCGTGGTGACCCGGATGCTGCTCGACGCCGGGCACGAGGTGGTCGTGCTGGACGACCTGCGCACCGGTCACCGGGTCGCGCTGGCTCCCGAGGCCACCCACGTCGAGGTCGGCATCCACGACGCGGCCAAGGTGCTCACCCCACAGGCCGGCTTCGACGGGGTGCTGCACTTCGCCGCCCTGATCGCCGCCGGCGAGTCGATGGTCGCCCCCGAACGGTACTGGCACAACAACACCGTCGGGACCCTGGCGCTGATCGACGCGGTGCGTGCCGCGGGCGTGCCCCGGCTGGTCTTCTCCTCCACCGCCGCCGTCTACGGCAACCCCACCGAGCTGCCCATCCCGGAGACCGCCGTCAAGGCACCCACCAACACGTACGGAGCGACCAAGCTCGCCGCCGACATGGCGCTCACCTCGGAGTCGATCGGTCACGGTCTGGCCGCCGTCTCGCTGCGCTACTTCAACGTCGCCGGTGCCCACCTCGACGGTGACGTCGCCCTCGGTGAACGGCACGACCCGGAAACCCACCTCATCCCGATCGCGTTGGAGGTGGCCGCCGGTCGGCGGGACAAGCTGCAACTCTTCGGCGACGACTACCCCACCGTCGACGGCACCTGCGTCCGGGACTACATCCACGTCTCCGACCTCGCCCAGGCCCACCTGCTGGCCCTCGACGCGGCGACCGCCGGACAGCACCGCATCTACAACCTCGGCAACGGCAACGGTTTCACCAACCGGCAGGTGGTCGAGGTCGTCCGCGAGGTCACCGGGCAGCCGGTACCGGTCGAGATGGCCCCCCGCCGCGACGGCGATCCGGCCGAACTGGTCGCCTCCTCCGACCTGGCCCGTGCCGAGCTGGGATGGCAGCCGCGCAAGCCCACCCTGCACGACATGGTCACCGACGCCTGGGCGTTCTACCGGGCCGAGATCCTGGACCGTCGATGACCGCGCGCCGCGACGAGGTGGCCGAGCGCGCCACCGCCTGCTTCCAGCACGCGTACGGTGAGGCACCCGCCGGCCGCTGGGCGGCTCCCGGCCGGGTCAACCTGATCGGCGAGCACACCGACTACAACGACGGGTTCGTGCTGCCCTTCGCGCTACCGCTGCGGACCGTCGTGGCGGCCACCGTGCAGCAGCCCGGACGCTGGAGGGTCTACTCCGAGCTGACCGGCGAGACGGTCAGCTTCGGCGTCGACGAGGTGACCAACCCCGGCCGGGTGGCCGGCTGGGCGGCGTACGTCGCCGGGGTGGTGTGGGCGTTGCGGGAGGCGGGTCACCCGGTGCCCGGCGTCTCGCTGGCCGTCGCCTCCGACGTGCCGCTCGGTGCCGGGCTCTCCTCCTCCGCCGCGCTGGAGGCCGCGGTGCTCGCCGCGCTGGTCGACCTGGGCGGGCTGACGCTGCCCGCCGAGGGGCAGCCTCGGCTGGCCCAGCGCGCCGAGAACCACTACGTCGGCGCGCCCACCGGCATCATGGACCAGTCGGCGGTGATCCGCTGCCGCGGCGGGCACGCGCTCTTCCTCGACTGCCGCACCGAACAGGTCGAACACATCCCCTTCGACCTCGACAGCGCCGGCCTCGCCATGTTGGTGATCGACAGTCGTGCCCCGCACCGGCACGCCGACGGTGAGTACGCGGCCCGCCGCGCCAGCTGCGAGAAGGCAGCCGCCCTGCTCGGCGTGCCCGCCCTGCGGGACGTGCCGGCCGCCGGTCTCGACGACGCGTTGGCCCGGCTGCCCGACGACGAAATCCGCCGCCGGGTCCGCCACGTGGTCACCGAGAACCAGCGGGTACTCGACACCGTCGCGCTGCTGCGCGGCGGGCAGGTCCGGCAGATCGGGCCGCTGCTCACCGCCTCGCACGCCTGCATGCGCGACGACTTCGCCATCACCGTCCCCGAGGTGGACACCGCCGTCGAGGCGGCGCTGGCCGCCGGGGCACTGGGTGCCCGGATGACCGGCGGCGGCTTCGGCGGCTGTGTGCTGGCCCTGGTCGAGGCAGACCAGTCCGACCGGGTGAGCGAGGCCGTCACCGCCGCCTACGCCACCCGCGCCTTCACCCCACCCACCGTCACCACCGTCACCCCCGCCCCCGGCGCCACCCGGCTGGCCTGACCCTCGACCCGTCGATCAAGAAGTTTTGGTGGGGGTCGCGCGCGCTCCCCCCCCAAAACGCATGATGCACCCCGGGGTTGGGGGGGCGGCCGGGGCGTGGGGGGGGGGGGGGTGGGGATCGAGCCCCCACCGC